>NZ_JBNGGC010000034.1:0-88201 GCF_049974565.1 Streptomyces sp. WG5
CCTCGTCGACGGCGAACTCGGCTCCAAGGTCCTCGCCGACGTCGCCGCGATCCTGGAGCAGCCGAAGCGGTTGATCACCTGGGCGTAGACACGGCTGCGGGTACGGCGGACACAGCGGCGCGACATGCCTCGCCCTCGCGGCGGGCCGGGTCACCGGCCCGGGTTCCTTCCGCGAGGACGAGGAGACGCCTACCTGCTGGACACCGAGCTCACGGGCTCTGCCGGAGCCTCAGAACTGCAGGGCCCAGGCGTCGATCCGCCCGGTGTCCCATGAGGCGTTGTCACTGACCCTCAGCTTCCACGTGCCGTTCGCGGTCTCCGAGGAGGCGTTCACGGTGTACGTGGTGTCGATGTCGTTCGCGCTGCCGCCGGTGCCGTACGACTTCAGCGTGTACGCCGTGCCGTCCGGGGCGACCAGCTGGACCTGGAGGTCGCCGATGTAGCTGTGGACGATGCCCACCTCGACGGCCAGGGAGGACGGCGCGTTGCCCGACACGCCGGAGACGGTCACCGGGGACTCGACGGTGGCGTTGTCCCGGATGGTGTAGTCGCCGGTGTTCTCGAAGCGGTCGCCCGGCGGGGGCGTGGTGCCGCCGTCGCCGACGTTCAGCAGCCGGTTCGGCGAACCGCTGCCCGGGTTCGAGACGACGCCGCTGGTGGCGGCGGACGTCAGCGCGGACGCGACCTGGGCGGGGGTGGCCGAGGGGTTGTCGGCCAGGTAGAGCGCGGCGGCGCCGGCGACGTGCGGGCTCGCCATGGACGTACCGGAGATGGTGTTGGTGGCCGAGTCGCCGGTGCTCCAGGCCGAGGTGATGGACGAGCCGGGCGCGAACAGGTCCAGGACCGAGCCGTAGTTGGAGTAGCTCGCGCGGGCGTCGCTCGACGTGGTGGCGCCGACCGTGATCGCCTCCGTCACCCGGGCCGGGGACTTGGTGGAGGCGTTGGTGGACTCGTTGCCGGCCGCGACGGCGAAGGTGACGCCGGAGGCGATGGCGCCCCGGACGGCCGCGTCCAGGGCGCTGTCGGCGCCGCCGCCCAGCGACATGTTGGCGACGGCCGGCTTGACGGCGTTGCGGGCGACCCAGTCGATGCCGGCGACGACCTGCGCGGTGGTGCCGGAGCCGGAGTTGTCGAGGACCCGGACGCCGACGACCTTGGCCTGCTTGGCGACGCCGTACGCGCTGCCCGCGACGGTACCGGCGACGTGGGTGCCGTGGCCGTGGCCGTCCTGGGCGGTGTTGTCGTTGTCGATGGCGTCGTAGCCGTAGGAGGCGCGGCCGCCGAAGTCGTTGTGGGTGATGCGGACGCCGGTGTCGATGACGTACGCCGTCACACCCTGCCCGGCGCTGTCCGGGTACGTGTACGAGTTGTCCAGCGGGCGGTTCCGCTGGTCGATGCGGTCCAGGCCCCAGGAGGGCGGGTTGGGCTGGGTGCCCGTGGCGTGGAAGGTGCGGTCCTGGACGACGGAGGCGACGGCCGGGTCGGCGGCGAGTCGTTTCGCCTCGGTCTCGGAGGCCTCGATCGCGTAGCCGTTGAGGGCCTTGGTGTACGTGCGCTCGATGTCGGCGCCGTGGCGCTCGGCGACCGCGCGGCCCTCGGAGGAACCGGCCTTCGCCTCGTCCGCCTTCAGGGTCACGATGTAGCTGCCGGCGACCGCGTTCGCCGCGTCCAGGTACTGGACGTGGCCCTCCGCGGCGACCGGGGCGGCGCCCGCGGGGAGCGCGGACACGAGGCCCGCGGCGAGGGCCGCGGTGGCCGCGGCGCTGACGGCGGCCAGTCTTCGCCGGGTGGTGCGGTGAGTGTGCTGACGCAGCACTGCCATGTGAGGGGTCCTCCTCAGTCGGTGGTGCGTGGTGGGGTTCGTGCACGCCGAGCAGGCCGCCCTCGGCCACGCCAATGGGTCATGAGCATGTCAATGCAGGGCGACTTTTGTGCGTCAGTCGAAAGATTGAGGCTTCCAGAGGATTTGCACAAGGGCCCTGCACGGATGTGCGGACCCCCGTGCCGACTGAGCGACCTGCCCCCGGCCTCGCTCCCGACCGGTCGGCCGTCGGCCGTCGGCCGACCGCCGGTCACCCACCGGCGTGCCGCCGCTCCGTCGTCGAAGGCGGCGGCCCGGGTGCGCTCCTCCCACGCCTCGACGTCCTCGCGGACCTGGCCGACGCGACCGAGTCCCGGTCGTCCCGTACTCGTTCATCGCCGGGCCGAAAGCAGATGCGACCGGCGTCCGACGCTGTCAGGCTGCGCGCCATGGACCGCGATCTGATCTCTCGGCTGACACGCGCCGACCACCCCGTCAACAGCCCTCTTGACGACGAGTCGGTGCGCCGCCTGCTCCGTCGGACCGTGCACCGGGGCGATGAACGCGTACTCGACCTCGGCTGCGGTGAGGCGGCCTGGCTCCTGCGGACTCTGACCACTCACCCGGACGTGACCGCCGAGGGCGTCGACACCTCGGCTCCGGCCCTGGCCAGGGCCAGGAAGGAGGCGACCGGCCTGGGAGTCGACGGACGACTCGTACTGCACCACCAGGACGCCGCCGAGTTCGCGTCCCCCCGGCCCTTCGACGCGGTGCTCAGCGTCGGTGCGAGCCACGCCTTCGGCGGTCTCCTGCCCACCCTCGACGCCGCCCGCCGGCACCTCGCCCCCGGCGGCCGCGTCCTGGTCGGCGACGCCTACTGGGAGCGCGAGCCGAGCACCGCGGCCCGCGAGACACTGGGCGAGTACGAGGACCTGGCGACCACCGTGGACCGCGTCGTCGCCCACGGCTGGACCCCTGTCTTCGGGCACCTCAGCACACGTCAGGAACTCGACGACTTCGAGTGGTGCTGGACCGGATCCGTGGCGACGTGGGCACTGGACCACCCCGAGCACCCCGACAGCGCCGAGGCCCTCGAAGTCGCCACCACCCACCGCTCCCAATGGCTGCACGGCTACCGCGACAGCTTCGGCTTCCTCACCCTCGTACTCCGCCGGACCTCCGAGTGACCACCGCGGCCGGCCCGCGGCCACCACCGGCAGGCCGGCGGGAACGCCGCCTGATGCCCGGCACCCGCCTGCTCGACAGCGAAGGACTCCCGAAGCCTGATCGAGGACCGGAGGACCCCGTCACCCGGAAGGCGTGGGCCCCCCGTCGGTCATGCCCAGACGCGCCTGCTCCTCCTCGACGATCCGGCGGGCCAGCTCGGTGTCCGACACGTCGACCGCGTCCGGGGTGGCTTCGGCCACAGCGCTACGGCGGGCGTAGGCATCGAACAGGCGGGTCTTCTCCTCCAGCATCCTCACCATGCGTTCGTCCACTCCCCCGGTGGCGAGAAGGCGATGCACGTGAACCGACCTGACCTGGCCCATGCGGTGGGCCCGGGCCACTGCCTGGTGTTCGATGGTCGGCTTGATCTGCGGTTCACAGATGACGACGACGGAGGCAGCCTGCATATTGAGGCCGACGCCGGCCGCCTGGATCTGCGCCAGGAGCACCGCCGGTCCCGAGACCCCGGCGAAGTCGTCGACGATCTGCTGCCGCCGCCCGGCCGGGACGCTGCCGGTGAGCGGACCGAGCACCGGGGTACCGGAAGCGGGGCCCGCAGCGAGCGCCGCCCTCACCACGCCCAGCACGTCCTTGAAGTTGGAGAAGATCACTGTCTTCTGCCCGTTCTCGCCGGCCTCCTGAACGATCTCGCGGAGCCGGTCCAGCTTGGCCGACTTCTCGGGGCGCGTGTACGCGGCCCTGCGCATCGCCATGAAGTTGCCCGCGCGCACGGCTTCGCGGTAGGCCTCCTCGTCCGACGCGCTCAGCTCCTCCCATTCGTCGGTCTGCTGAAGACTTGGGAGTTCCGTCAGCACGTCTTCCTGGTTGCGCCTCAGGTACACCGGGGCGACGGCCTTGCGGAAGGCGACCGATCCTGCCAAGGCGTCCTTCTCGCCGAGGGAGTCCGCCACTCCTCCATCGAGCATCTGGACCAAGTTGCGGAACTCCACGACCCGGTTCTCCATCGGGGTTCCGGTCATGAAGAGGGTGCGCTCGCAACGCTCCGTCCACAGGGCGGCCGTCTGAGACCGCTTGGTCTTCGGGTTCTTCACGGAGTGTGCTTCGTCGACGACGAGCAGTCCGATCTCTCCACCGCCCGGCGCCGGAAATCCGCGCAGTGCGTCGAACGTGGTCACCCCCACCCCGCCCCGCCCTTTCCAGTCGGCGAACGCGTAGTGCCGGTCGGGGCCGTGGAGCACCATGACGCGAAGGGCGCTGCGGGCCTCGATCTCCCGAGTCCAGTTCACGAGAACGCTCGCCGGGCAGACGACCATGAAATGGCTCTGCCCCCCGGCGGCCAGGTGTGCCAGCACGGCAATCGCTTGGATGGTCTTCCCGAGACCCATCTCGTCGCCGAGTATCACCTTGCGCTGCGCGAGGACGAATCGCGCACCGAACGCCTGGTAACCGCGCAGGGAGACCCGACGGTGCGAGTCGTCGAGCTGTTGCGTCCGTACCCGCTCGGCGATCTCCTCCGGCAGGAACCCCTCGGCGGCCGCCGCGTCCGGCAGCCGCCCTGAGATCTCGGCGAGCAGGCTGTAGTACTCCGCGGAGCGGAGTTCGAAGTCCACCCACGCCGCGATGTCGGACGAAGGGCCCCGCAGCAGGTCCACCGAGGCTTGGGCGAGCAGCTCGGGCAGGCCGGCCTGCTCCGCTTCGTTCACCAGTGAGCGGATCTCGGCGACCGCCGCCAGGGCACGTGCTTTCTTCTCCTGGCCGGCCAGCAGCATTCTGAAGCGCCCTGCGGCGGGCCTCGCGTCGATCAGCAACGGGCCGAGCCGTTCCGACAGTGCTGCGGCTCGGTCCACCGCGCGCCGGGCGTCCGGGCCGGCCTCCACCAGTACGTGCAGGGCGATGACCAGCGCGGTGGTACTCGGCTCCGGCCGGTCCACGTCGATGTGGACGGCCACCGTCTCGTGCACTGCTTCGGAAAGCCGGCGAGCAGCCGCAAGGATCTGGTCGACAGTGCGCTGCCCGACACCGGGAATCTGCCGCAACCGGTAGGGGCCCGCTTCGAGAACACGGCCCACCGTGCCGAAGCCGTTCTTCTCGACGCTCCCCAGCCGCAGGCGTCCTTCGGTGACGTCCTGCAGCCGGGTGACGGGAATGGCGTCGAGCTCCCGCGCGACCTCTGCGTCGCGAATCGGCGCCAGCGCCGCCCGCACCGCCTCGACCGCCCTGCGGTGGTCCTCGGCCACTGTCTGCGCTGCCTCGTGGAGTCGCGCCCCCCTCTCGACCGTGTCCCGCTCCCCACGCCCCACGCGCCTCGCCCCTCTCTCGCAGTCCCCGCATCCTCCCACCACCCACTCCGGCCCTGAACGGGATGCCCGTCCAGGGCCGGAGTGGATGCCGAAGCCCCACCGAACGGGAGCACCTCGCCTGCGCAGCCGCAGGTCAGAGGCCCCTGCGTGCGATCTCCCGGACACGGGAGACGGGAGACGGGAGAAGCCGACGCGGATCAGTCGGACCCGAGGAGCTGCTCACCGCCGGAGGCTTACGAGTGGGTCCTCTCCCGCGTCGACGTTCACGACGTCACCGAGGAGATCACTGACCAGGCCGCCGCGCTACTGCGCGCCCATCACCTCCACGGCCGCACGTACGCCATCGATGCCGCCTTCGCCGCAACGCACCCCGGCCGGCCACCGTCCTCACGTTCGACCCCGGACGACGATGACCTGCCGTACGAGCCGCTGTTCCGAGGGCGGTTTTTCGGCCTTGTGCCAAAGCCGCACGCAGCGCTCCGAGAGCGCTGGACAACTGCTCGAACGCGAGCAGTTCCGCTCTGGCGCACGAGGATTGGTTTCTGGTCATGCTGATCATGCGTTCTTGATCTACCCGCTCGGGGATGTCTAGCGTCACCCAGCATGGGGACCAACGCTTACGACGACCTTCTCGCGGACATCTACGACCAGATGTACCCGGACGCGCTCTCCGGCACGGCCGAGACCGTGGAGTTCGTCTCGACGCTCTGCCCGCCCGGGGGGTCCGTGCTGGAGCTGGGTGTGGGCAATGGTCGGATCGCCGTGCCGCTGGCCGGTCGCGGGCTGGATGTGTACGGCATCGACTCCTCGGCCCGTATGCTCGCCGACCTCGCCGTGCGGGACTCCGACAGTGCCGTGAAGGCCGTCGAGGGCGACTTCCTCACGGCCACCACCGGCCGGCGGCACGACGTCGTCCTGATGGCGCTCAACACGTTCTTCTCACTGCCCGAGCAGGACAAGCAGATCGACTGCCTGCGCGCCATGCGGGAGCATCTCGCCCCCGGCGGGCGGGTGGTCCTGGAGGCCTTCGAACCCACCCCGTACCACCGGCAGGAGGGCGAGAAGACCACGACCCGCTTCCTCGGTCCGGGCACGGTGATGCTGGAGAGCAGCCACGTGGTCCAGTCGCAGCAGCTCATCGTCCTGATCTTCGCCCTGCTCGCCGACGGCCCCACCCGCACCGCCCACACCGCGCTGCGCTACGCCTGGCCCGCCGAGATCGACGCCATGGCCCGGTGCGCGGGTCTGCGGCTCGTCGAGCGGTACGCGGGCTGGTCGAAGGAGCCCTACGGTCCCGGCAGCCAGCGTCACGTGTCGGTCTACGAGGCGGCGGACGCGGCGTAATGAGCGCCCTGCTGGAACTGGCGGACGTACGGCACGGGTACAGCGGCCGGGCCGTCCTCAACGGGGTGAGCCTGGCCGTCGGCGCGGGTGAGTGCGTCGTCCTGCTCGGTGAGAACGGCTCGGGGAAGTCCACTCTGCTGCGGCTCGCCGCCGGGCAGGAGCTCCCGGAGTCGGGCAGCGTCACACTGCGCGGCACGGCCGTCTCCGAGGACGACTGGACCGTACGGGCCACCGTCGCCGCCGTCCTGGACAGCGGGGTGGGCTATCCGGACCTGAGCGTCCGTGAGCATCTGATGCTCGTCGCCCTGGCACACGGCCTGGGCGACGGGGCGGACGACGCGGTGGACGAGGTGCTGGCCGAGCACCATCTGACCGAGCGCGCCGACGCGCTGCCACACCAGCTGTCCTCCGGGCAGAGCCAGTTGATGGCGCTGGCGCACGCCTTCGTCCGGCCCGCCGAGCTGCTCCTGCTCGACGAGCCCGAGCAGCGGCTCGACGCGGACGCTCGGGCCCGGCTGGCCGGACGGCTGCGGTCCGCGAAGGAGCGGGGGACGGCGGTGCTCCTGGCCACCCACAACCGGGAGCTGGCGGACGCCGTGGCCGACGCCGAGTACACCGTGTCCGGCGAAGGCCTGCTGGTCGCGGGTGTGTCCGGTGACTGAGCTGATGACGCGTCCGGTGCGCACCGCGGACGAGGCCGACGCCGCCCGGCACACCGGCGCGGTCCTGGCCCGGCTCCGGATGCTCCGGGCGGGGCGGCGTGAGGAGCGGCGCAAGAGCATCGCCTACACGCTGTACTGCACGGCGCTGCTCGTCGGCATCTGGGGCGTCCCCCTGCTGGTCGCCGCGGCGCAGGCCGGCGCGGACGGCCGGCTGCGGGGGCCGGTGGCCGAGCGCCTGCTGTCGGCGCTGCCGACGACCCTGCCCGCCGTGCTGGCCACCGTGGTGCTGATGCTGGCCGGGCGGGCCATGTGGCAGGGGCCGGTGCTGCTGGAGCGGGCAGCGCTGGCGTGGCTGCTGCCGCAGCCGGTGCTGCGCCGCGCCCTGCTGCTGCCCCGCTTCGTCGTGGCGTCGGTGACGACCACGGCGATCACGACCGCGGTCGGCGCGGTGGCCGGATTCCTGCTGCACGCCCTCGGGGCGGGCGCCTGGTGGGCCGCGACGGCCGGGGGAGCGCTGACGGGCGCGACGGCCGGCTTCGCCGGGACCGCCCTGGCCACCCTGGTCCAGCGCCACTGCGACACCGGGCTGCGGCGCAGGGCCTGGATCCGGCGGACGGCGTGGGCGGTGGTGGTGGTCCTCTGGCTGCTCGCCGCCGTCTCGCTGGCGGGCGGCCCGTGGGCCGGGGAACGGGTCGTGCCCTGGTCGGGGCCGTGGGGCTGGGCCGCGCTGCCGCTGGTGGCGGTGGCGGGCGAGGCCCCCGCAGCAGCCGGGTGGACCGGGGTCGCCCTGTCGGCCCTGCTGCTGGCTGCCGCGGGGCGGGCAGGAGCCGACGCGGCGGCACGGATCCCGGCCCGGGTGCTGCGCACCCAGGCGGGCACCGCGCTGCGGGTGCAGGCGTCCCTGTACTCCCTGGACCTGCGGCAGGCACGAGCGGCCGTACGAGCCACGCGCTCGCGCACCGTGCGCTCCGTGGTGCGTCTGCCGTTCCCGCGACGGACGTGGTTGCTCGTCCCGTGGCGGGATGCGACCGCGCTGCTGCGCGCACCGGGGCGGCCGGCGTGGGCAGCGGTCTGGGCCGCCGCGACCGTGGCGCTGCTGTGCGTGGAGGACACACCGGCCGCGGTGCCGCTGATGGCGTTGCCGGCCGGCTATCTGGCCGCCGCGCAACTGGCGGAACCGGCCCGTCTGGAGACGGACGACGTCCGGCGCTCGGCGCATCTGCCCTGGCCCGCCCGGGTGCTGGCGCTGTGGCACGGGGTGGTGCCCGCGGCGGGGCTGCTGGTGCTGTTCGCCCTGGGCGCGGCGGCGGCCGCGGGGGCCGGCCTGTGGTCGGACCGGCTGCTGGTGCTGCCCGCACTGGTGCCCGCGCTGGTCGGTGCCGCGCTGGTGAGCGCCTACCGGGGCGTCGTACCGGTGCATCTGATGATCGGTTCGATGACGCCGCTGGGTGACACGGGGCCACTCGCGGCGCTGCTGTGGCAGGCGCGGGGACCGCTGGTGGCGCTGGGCTGCCTGGCGGTCGTGGACGGCCCGGTGCGCGGAGCTGAGCCGGGTGCCGCGGGGCTGCTGTGGCCCCTGGTCGTCGGGGCGGGGATGGCCTGGTGGGTGGGGGTGACGGCGAGCAGGACCATGCGCGGCCGGTGAGCCCGCCGGGCCCGTCGCTCTGCGACCGCCTCGCTCCACGGCCTTCCTGATCTGCGGCCGTCCTGATCCGGGACCGTCCTGATCTACGGCCTCTACGGCCTTCTTGCACTACGAGTTCGTCCGACCGAATGACTTCGAGGGGGAACGTCGTTATGACGGTGAACAGCGTGGCGTGGGCTCCGGCTGCGGCTCCGGCTCCGGCTCCGGCTCCGGCCACCGGGCTCGGCTCGTCGGCGGCTGTGCACGTGCTGCTGGACCGGCTCGGACTGGGCGGCCTGGCAGGCTCGGACACGACGGCGCCGCTGGGCAGCAACCAGAGCGTGACGGGGACGACGGACACCGGTGTGGACGTCTTCGTCAAGCAGGTGGACGCGATGAAGCCGGACGCGCGGCAACGGTTCGCCCGTATGCGCGACTTCGAGGAGTTCGCAGCCGCCCACCCGGTTCCGGAGCTGCGTACACCGCGGCTGCTGGGCTTCGACGAGCCGGAGCTGCTGATCGCCTTCGCCTGGCTGCGCGGCTCGCGGACGGGCAACGCGCTGGCCGAGGACGACGCGTTCACGGAGGAGATGGCGTACCGGACGGGCCGTGCGACCGGCGCGCTGCACGCGGTGGGCGCGCAGGCGGTGGCCCGGGCGCCCCGTGTGCTGGACACCTCACCGCCGATGCTGCCGCCGTTGGCGTTCCTGGAGGCCATCCCGCTGTCCACGTACGTGCTGTCGAGCGGGGCCATGCTCGACGCCTGGCGGCTCCTGCAGAACGACGGCGAGTTGCGGTCCGCGCTGACGGGGCTGCGCGCGCGGGAGCGTGCCGCGGCGCAGGCGCCCGCGCACTGCGATCTGCGGCTCGACCAGCTGCTCTGGCACGAGGGAGACCTGTACGTGTGCGACTGGGAGGAGTTCCGGCTCGCCGACCCGGCCCGGGACGTGGGCAGTTACGCCGGGGAGTGGCTGTATCGGGCGGTGCTCGGCATCCCCGAGGGCTCGGCGGAGCGTGCGCAGCTCTCGCACCGGGACATCGTCGACCGGGGCGTGAGCGAACTGACGCGGCTGCGGAGCCGTAACACCGCCTTCTGGGCCGGTTACCGGGAGGCGGCCGGCCTGTCCGGCAGCGGCGCGGACGAGGTGGCGGTCCGCGCCACCGCCTTCGCCGGCTGGCATCTGATCGACCGCATGATCGCCTCCGCCGAGCAGCAGCCCAGCCTGGACACGATGAGCCGGGCCGCCTCGGGCATCGGCCGGACGGCGCTGCTCCGGCCGGAGAAGTTCGCCAGGACCATAGGTCTGGAGGGTTGAGATGACCGTCGCGCAGAACACCCGGCAGGGCGCGCTCGATCCGGCCGTCTCCCGCGTGCTGGCCGCGCTCTCCCCGTCGCCGGACGGTACGGGGGTGCGTCTGGGCGACCGCGATGTGACGGCGGACCGTCCGCGCCGCCTGTGCCAGCGTCTGGGCACCGCGCTGTACGAGGTCTTCCACGCCGGGCACGCCTTCGGTGACAAGCCCGGGATCCTGCGTCGCGACCCGGCGCTGGAGGTGCCCCTGGCCCGGGCCGTGCCGCACGCGACCACACCGGTGGCCGCACGCCTGCTCGACGGCCCCGCCGAACGGGGCCCGGCTCCCGGCGGCCGGGTGGCCGCGGTCGGAGGCGTACGGGTGCGGCTGCCGGAGGAGCTGCCGCCGGAGTCCGTGGGCGGCGTGTCCGGGGCCGGGTACCACGTCCTGCGGTTACCGACCGCGCGGCCCCGGCTGTCCCCGGGCTTCTTCCTGGTGGACGGCTCCCGGGGCAGCTGCGGTCCCGGTCCGCTGGTGCGGCTGTACATCCATCTGACCGACCCCGGCGCGGCCGTGCGGGTCTGGAGCGCGGTGCTCGGTGTGCTGGAGGGGCTCGAGGTCCCCTATCGGTCCAAGATCACCTCCAGCCGGAAGCTGCTGCCCCGCCGCGACGGGATGGTGGTCTATCTGGGCGCGGCGGCCTGGCACGCCGTACCCGCCGTCGTAGGGGCTGTGTCCGCGGCGGACGTCGGCACGGAGACCTCGGCCTTCGCCCGCGCCCTCGCGCCCGGTCTGTCCCTGGCGTGGGAGCCGGACGACGCACGGCCGGGCCGGTCGGGCGGCAGCTTCGGCCAGCACCGCAGCCTCGCGATCGCCGAGGGAGTCGTGGACGCGATGGCGGACGGCGGCCTGTCCCGTGCGCACGCGCATGTGCTCACTCGGCTGACCGAATCAGGAATCGACCCCTCCGCATTGCATCGGAATATTGATTCCCCAGATCTCCCTTTTCCCCATTGAACGCCTCCATGGAATATGTAAGCATTGCATCGCGTGCGGGGCAGAAAGCTTCCGTGCGATATTCATCCGTATTTCCTCAGAGAAAGGTGAATACCATGGACGCCGTTGAGCTCTTCGAGGGTTACTCCGCCTACGCCAGCACCGAGGAGGTCGCCGCCGCCGACGCTTCGGAGGCGCCGGCCATCACGAGCACCGTGACCTCCTCGCAGGGCTGCGCGATCACCGTCAGCGCCATCTTCGGCTGCTGATCCAGGCGACCGACCAGCGCCTCCGGGCCGGGAACAGCCGGATCCCGGCCCGGAGTGCCCCGCGCGGAAGGCAGTAGATGACCGACCTGTCCCCCTCCCGGTCCGAGCTGCCCAACGGCCTTCGCACCGTCCACGGCCGGTACGGCCCGAAGGGCCTCGCGAGCGTCAGCGTGCACTACGGAGTGGGCTTCCGCTCCGAGCCGGAAGGCCGCAGCGGATTCGCGCACCTCTTCGAGCACCTCATGTTCCAGGGCAGCACGAGCATCGCCCCTTCACAGCATTTCTCGGTTATTCAGGGATCCGGCGGGACGGCCAATGCGTCGACCCGGCAGGATTACACCGAGTATTACCAGAGCGCACCAGAATCAGCATTGGAAAGAATGCTGTTCCTGGAATCGGACCGCATGGCCGCGCCGACATTCACGGAGCGGAATCTGAGCACCCAGCTCGCGGTCGTCAAGGAGGAGGTCCGGCGCAACGTCCTGGACCGGCCCTTCGGCGGCTTCCCGTGGACCGAGCTGCCCGGGGCGATGTACCGGAAGTTCTCCAACGCGCACAACGGATACGGCGTCTTCGAGGACCTGGAGCGGGCGACGGTCGAGGACTGCGCCGCCTTCTTCGACGCGTACTACACCCCCTCCAACGCCGTCCTCACCGTCGTCGCGGACCTCCCCGAGGAGCACGTCACCCGCTTGGTGACGCGGCACTTCGGCGCCCTGCCCGCCCGGCCCGCCGCGGTGGCGCCCGCGCTGCCCGAGCCGCCGCCCGGCTCCACACGCCTGCGCCGCGTCACGGACGCCCGGACCACGGCCCACGCCACCGCCCTCGGCTTTCGGCTGCCGTCCTTCCGCACCGACCCCCTCGGCTACGCCGCCCATGTGGTGCTCGCCGGGATGCTCACCGGCGACTCCCCCGGCGGCCTCGCCGAAGCCGCCGGAGCCCACCGGCTGCCCGTGACCTCGGTGAAGGTGCAGTGCGGCTTCTTCGCCCCCTTCGACGCGCTCGACCCGGACTCCCTCGTCGTGACGCTCCACCACGACGGCCGGGACCCCCGGCACCTGGCCGCCTTCGTCCAGCGGGAGCTGACCTCCCTGGCGGCGGACGGCCCCCGCCCCGACCGGCTCGCCCGGGCCGTCCGCCTGCTGCGCCTGGGCTGGGCCCGCCGCCATGCCGAACCTCTCCGGCAGGCCCGCGCCCTGGGCGCGTTCACCCTGCTGCACGACCGGCCCGACCTCGTCGCCGAGGTCCCGGCCCTGCTGGCACAGGTGGACCCCGCGGAGGCCGCCACCGCGGCCGGCCGGCTGGCCTGCCAGGACCCCGCCGCCCTCACCGTCGGCCCTCCACCCCAAGGCGACCCCGTATGAGCGGCCTCCGCACACCACTGCCCGGCCACGCCCGCTACCGCGGCGCCGCCGAGCTGGCGTCCGCCGCCGCACCGCGGCCGCTGCCCCCGCTCGGCTCCGACGACCGGATCAGCCTGCCCGCCGCCGCCTGGCGTCCGCTGGACTGCGGCCTGCGTGCCGTCGCCGTCCAGGACCCCCACGCGGCGACCGCGGAGGTCCAGCTGCAGCAGCCGTACACCCCGGGCACACCACGGGAGTCGGCGCTCGCGGAACTGCTGGCCGACGCGGTGCTGCGCGGCACCGACCACGAACTGCGGTCCGCCCGGACGGCGGAGTGGTTCGTCACCACCGCCCACGTCGACCCGGCCGGTCTCACGGACCTCCTGCGCGAGTTCACCCTCCCCTTCACCCCGCGGGCCGTCCCCGCCGATCGGGTGGCACTGGCCCGCACCCGGCTGGGGCGGCGCGCCCCCCTGCAGGCGTCCGACCCCGCCACCGCCGCCCGTGAGGCGCTGTGGACCAGCCGGTTCGGTCCCCTCGGCTGCTTCGCCCGCCTGCCCGGGCCGGACGACATCACCGCCCTCACCACCGCCGACGTCGAAACGGCGAGGCGGTCCATGCTGCGCCTGTCCGGCGCCCATCTCGTCGTGGTCGCGGACCTGCCCCCGGAGCACGTACTGGACCTGGCCGAAGCCGCGTTCGCCGGCCTCGACGCCCGGCCCCCCGCGGCACCTCCCCCCGCTGTCGAACCGCTGCCCTCCCCGCGCGACCACCAGGTCGTCGTCCACCGCCCCCGCGCACTCCAGTCGCACTTCCTGATGTCCTTCCCCAGCGTGCCCTGGGAGGACGACCGCTACCCGGCCCTGGCCCTGGCCAACGCCGTCTTCGCCGGATACTTCTCCTCCCGCCTGATGGGACGGCTCCGTGAGCGCCTCGGCCTGTCGTGCCATGTGGTGTCGTACTTCGACCAGACGCTCGGCACGCACAGCGTCCTCCTCGAAGGCGCGTGCGCGACCGCCGCCACCGGCACGGTGCTGTCCGAACTGCGCGCCGAGTGGACCGGGATGGCGACCCGCCCACCGGAGCCGTCCGAGGTCGAGGACGCGCGCCGCTACTCACTCGGCATGATCGCCGCCCTGCGCGCCTCACCCGCCGCCCTCACCCAGTTCTTCTCGACGCTGTGCTGCTGGGACATCCCCCTCGACTGGGCGGAGGGCTACGCCCGGCGACTGCGGACCGTCACCCCGGCCGAGGTGACGGACGCCGCGCACGCCTTCCTCGGCCCCGGCCCCACGTCCCGCGTCGTGGTCGGCGACGCCACCGTCCTCACCTCCGGAGAGACCCCCCAGTGACCAGCTCCCCCTCACCCGGCACGCCCCAGACCGCGAACCCCTTCGCCGCCCCCGCCCCGGCCCTGACCTTCGAACGCCTGCTCCTGGTGGGCACCGGCGCACTGCATGCCTGGCAACTGCCCACCTGGGTCAGCTGGCTGCGCATGACGTACCCCCGGCTCGGCCTGCGCACCGTCATCACCCGCAGCGCCGAGCGCTTCGTCACCCGCCAGACGCTCACCGCCCTCGGCGGCCGCGAGACCCTCGTCGACGAGTGGCCGCCGGACACGGACACCGGGGCGGGGGCGGGGGCGCTCCACGTCGAGCTCGCCCAGTGGGCCGACGCCGTCCTGGTCTACCCCGCCACCGTGAACTTCATCAGCCGGTACGCCACCGGCATGGCCGACACCCCCGTCCTCCTCGCCCTGCAGTGCCTTCAAGCCCCGGTGGCGGTCGCCCCCTGCCTCCCCCCGGGTGCCGACCGGAGCGAGACGGTCCGCACGCACCTCGCCACCCTCTCCGCACAGAAGAACGTCGTGGTCGTCCCCACGGTCCCCGGCCGCAGCGTCACCACGGGCCGCGACGACGCCCGTGTGCCGCCCCCCATGCCGGCGGTCGTCGAACAGCTCCAGGCCAGGCACACGGCGCTGCGGACGGAAGCGGCATGAATCACCCCTCGCTCGGTGCCCCCGTCCGCGACATGCGCACGGGCCGCCTCCACACCCGCGTCCACCGGTCCGGCGACGGCCACCTCTGGCGCCGCGAGGTCCTCCAGGACGGCATCCCCGCCCGCGCACTCCCCGCGCTCCCGGCCGGCACCGGACTGGCTGCCGCCGAGCTCGCGGAAGACGGCGCGTACGAGTACCGGGTCGCCGGCGGCTCGTCCCTCGGCCACCTGATCTGGCCCCCGACAGCCGACGCCGCGGGCCCCGCCCACCGCGAGACGCTCACCCCGGCCATGGCGAGCGCGGGCCGTGCCCTGCGCTCCCTGCACGCCCAGGGTCCCGTCCTCATCGACCCGGCCCCCGTGCCTCCACCCGTCACCCGTCTGGCACGCTGGCTGCACTCGGCCGACGACCACGCTCACCACCGCCTGACCGCCGTCCTCGGTCCGGCCCGCCTCCGCGCACTCTCGGCCTGGTGCGACGTCCTCGCCGCCCCCACCCCGGCACACCCGCGGACACTCCTGCACGGCGAGCCCTCGGTCGGCCTGATCATCCCGTCCCCCGCACCGGCCCACGCCGTCCTCCTCACCGGCGAGACCCTCTCCCACGGCCCGGCGGCCTTCGACACCGGCTGGCTCATAGGAGAGCTGGCCGAAATGGCCCGCCTCTCCGGCCCCGCCCATGCCCCGTCCTTCGCCGCCCTGGCCACCGCTCTCCTCACCGGCTACGGCCCCCTCGGCCCCGACGACATCACCCCCCTCGCCCTCGCAGCAGGCCTGCGCAGCGTCGTCCACGTCGCGGACTACGCGGCGTACGTCGGCTGGACCGACGGCCTGGACCACTGCATCGCCCTGCTCCCCGACCTGGTGGACACCTCGGGCCGAGCCGCTCTGGACGCCGTCGCCGTACCGCTTTCGACTGCCGCTCCCGAGGCGCGGCCGGTGTAGTTCGACGCCGGGAAGGCCACTCGACGCCTGCGGGCCTCGGCGCGCGTTCCGACTCGGTCGGCGGTCCCCGGCATCCAGGCGGCGTGGCCGTGGGGGTCGGCTTCGCAGGCGAGTTGGCAGCCGACCTGGTAGTAGCGCTGGGCGGCGCCTTCCTGGCCGAGGTCGTGGTGCTTCCAGCCGGCGAGGTGGGCGAGTTCGGCGACGGCGCCGAAGGCCGCCTGCCGCAGGACTTCGGTGGGGAAGCGTCCGCGGAGCATGGGGGCGGCAGTGTCGGCGAGGTAGGCGGTGACGGTGGTCAGTCCGGGGCCGCCGCCGAGGCGTTCGTCGGCGGCACTGAAGGCTGCGGTGATCTGGCGTACGACGTCCACGTCCTCCGCGCCGACCAGGGAAGTTCCGGTGCGGGCGCGGAGCATGCGGGCGGTGGCCTCGTGGTCGTGGCTGAGCGGCATGACGACGCCGGCGGTGGTGAAGGCCGCGATGGCGAGGAAGCGGCGGCGCTCGACGTCGGCGCGGCCCAGGTCGGTGACGGCGAGGACCGGGTCGGGCTCGGCGGCGCTGATGTCGGAGTCGGCTGGAACACTGCGGCCGTGATCAACGAGATGGCCCCAGACATTCCTGATGCTCCCGCCGGCTCCCTGCCACCCAGAGCACAGGCAGAGCTTGCCGGCACCGCGTGGGAGGAGCTGCCCCACGTCTGTACGGGCCAGCACAGTGTGCCTGACACACCGGACATCCTCGGCGCTGTGCTTGCCACCGACCCGGCTCGCCGGGTGCGGGCGGTGGGGGATCTGTATCGGCTGCTCCTCAATCGGGAGCAGGTGTTTCCGGCGACCGCTCCGGCGGCCTTGGTCCTCGCTCGTCTTCTCGACGATCCGCGCACCCTCGCCGAAGACCGGTGGGAGCGCAGGGCCGGCCGGCGATCGCTTCGCGCCGAACTGCTGAACTGGCTGGCTTCGTTCGCCGACATCGCCCGCCTGGACGTCGAGGACGGCGTCGGCACGGCGCAGGATCTGGCTGCCGCTCGTGCGGCAAGGCCAGTACTCCACGACCGCATCGCGGATTTCTGCGACGACGACGATCCACTGGTGAGGGAGGCCGCGCTCGTGGCCACCGCCCTGCTCCTGGCCGACCCCGCCCTCGCCTCGTCCGTACCCCGGTACGCGCCTGTCGTTCGCGAGGTCCTTGCCGTGAGCGCGGACTCGTACTACCGATGGGTCGCCCGGGAACGGCTGGCTGCTTGGGGCGAGGATGTCACTGATCTCGTCACTGCGCAGAAGGAGCGCCGCGCGGCCCTGGACCGGGCACACGTTCTGGCGGAGGACCCGTTCGGGGAGGGGCAGGAGCAGGCGATCCGCTGGCTGGAAGAACAACCCGAGGACACCGCGGCTCCGGAACGACTCGGCCACCGGTGTAAGGACCGGACCGCGCCCAGCCCAGCCGCCCCGCAGGAGTCGGCACCCGAGCCGCCCGTGGCCGCTCCAGGTAGCGGGGCGGGGTACTGCGGCCCGTGGCGGATCGCCAGGGAGGAGGAACGCGCCGAGTGGACGTTCACGCCGTATGTAGGAGTCGGCCCCCTGCACTTCGGGATGACCTCGGAAGAGATCACCCGCGTCCTCGGCGAAGGACCGGCCGTCTCGTCCTACTCCCACCACGGCGAAGGCCAGCAGCTCAACTACGCCGACTTCACTGAGAGTGGGATCAGGGCCCTCTTCCACGACGGCCGCCTGGGGTGCGTCGCCGCAGACGCCCTCACCGGCCCCCAGGTGAGACTGGACGCAGCCCCGCTGACCGGCTGCGCACCTTCCCAGGTGGAGGACTGGCTCGTCCACCGCACAACACGGCCCGGCAGCCTGGCGTACAGCGTCGCCGGCGATCCGATCTTCGCCGACCTCGGCCTGGCGATCCGCTCTCAGCGGGCCGGCGACGTCGTCTTGACCCGCCCCCTCTTCCTGCTCCACGACTGGCTCGACCTGTGGCATGCGCTGCCCAGCGAGGAGTGGAACTGCCCCTGAAGCGTGTTCCGCCGGTCGGCCTCATCTGAGTGCGAGGCCGACCGGAGCGACATCTCGTCCACTCGAGCGATATCGGGCGTAGACCACCGGCCGGGTGGGGAATCAACGTGGGGTCGGCGAGGATGCGATGCCGGTGGCGTGGACGATCCGGCGGGCGACTTCGGTCCATTCGGTGTCGGTGAGGTAGCGGTCGCCGGGTGCGGTGCGGACCGGGCAGTGCCAGACGTGCTGGCGCGGTTTCCTGCCGCCGAGTTCGCGTGTGCGGAGGTCGACGTGGTGGTCGAGGCGCTTGGCGAGCTGGGAGTAGGTGGCGGCCGGGTCGCGGCCGGGGTCGGGGGTGCCGGTCATGTCCCAGGCGGCGACGATGTGGGGGTCGGTGTGTTCGTCGCGGCGGCCGGGGCCGAACAGGTAGGCGATCAGTCCGCGGGTGTGGGATCCGGTCGAGACGTCAGGAACCATGCGCGGTGCCTTCCGTCAGGACCTGGTCGATGAGCTGGTAGCTGTTCCGGGCTGCTTGCTCGACCCTGTCCAGTACCGCCTCGGCGTGCTTGGGGAGGGTTCCGCGGTGGATGGCTGCGGTGATCTGGTTGAGGTTGCCGCCGATGCGGTTCAACGCGACGGTGTGTGCCTCGATGGCTTCGATCAGCGGGCGGAGCGGATCGTCTTCCGGGCTTCCGGTAAGCCCGGTCTTGCCGAGGGCGACGGCGAGGGCGGCGTCGCCGACGAATCCGGCGAACTTCTGGCCGCGCCGATGAGCGGCGGCGCTGATGACACCGACCGCGGTCCGTGTGAACCGGATGGTCTTCTCCTGGTCGCGGTTCTCCACGGCACGCTGCGGACTCTGCGCGGACCGCAAAGGCCGCCCAACCCGCTCCGCCGCAGGTCAGACGGCCTTTTGCCGAACGGATCAGACGTTGAAGCGGAACTCCACCACGTCCCCGTCCTGCATCACGTAGTCCTTGCCCTCCATGCGCGCCTTGCCCTTGGCGCGGGCCTCGGCGACCGAGCCGGTCGCGACCAGGTCGTCGAAGGAGATGACCTCGGCCTTGATGAAGCCCTTCTGGAAGTCGGTGTGGATGACACCGGCGGCCTCGGGGGCGGTGGCGCCCTTCTTGATGGTCCAGGCGCGGGATTCCTTGGGGCCGGCCGTCAGGTAGGTCTGCAGGCCGAGGGTGCGGAAGCCGACGTGGGCGAGGGTGGCGAGGCCGGGCTCCTCCTGGCCGACGGACTGGAGGAGCTCCAGGGCCTCGTCCTCGTCCAGCTCGGCGAGGTCCGCCTCCAGCTTGGCGTTGAGGAAGATCGCCTCGGCGGGGGCGACCAGGGCGCGCTGCTCGTTCTTGAAGTCCTCGTCGGTCAGCTCGTCCTCGTCGACGTTGAAGACGTAGAGGAAGGGCTTGGTGGTGAGGAGGTGGAGGTCGTGGAGGAGCTCGGCGCGCTCGCTGCCCTGGAGGATGCCGTGGGCGAAGAGCGTGTCGCCCTTCTCCAGGATCTCCTTGGCCTCCTCGACCACCTTGACCTTGGGTGCGATGTCCTTCTTGATCCGCGACTCCTTCTGGAGGCGGGGCAGGACCTTCTCGATGGTCTGGAGGTCGGCGAGGATCAGCTCGGTGTTGATCGTCTCGATGTCGTCCTTGGGCGAGACCTTGCCGTCGACGTGGACGACGTTCTCGTCCTTGAAGGCACGGATGACCTGGCAGATCGCGTCGGATTCGCGAATGTTGGCGAGGAACTTGTTGCCCAGGCCCTCGCCCTCGCTCGCGCCGCGCACGATGCCCGCGATGTCGACGAAGTCGACCGTCGCCGGGAGGACCTTGTCCGAGGAGAAGATCTCGGCCAGCTTGGTCAGACGGGGGTCCGGGACGCCCACGACGCCGACGTTGGGCTCGATCGTGGCGAACGGGTAGTTGGCCGCCAGCACGTCGTTCTTGGTCAGGGCGTTGAACAGGGTCGACTTGCCGACATTGGGCAGACCGACGATTCCGATCGTGAGCGACACGTTGCGACTTCCCGTACGTGAGGGTGCGGAGGAGGTGGGGCGGGCCGGGCAGGGGGCCGATCCACCAGTCTACGGGGTGTCCGGTGCCTGCCCCGCGCGGTCTCGAACGCTTGGCCAAGCCGTGCCCGACGGCGTGTCTGTCGGGCTATTCGGCACATAACCCGACCTAAGTTGGTCCAGTGGAGCAATACAGGACGCGACCTGCGCAGTACGGACCGCATCGGGGCCGGGCGCCGCTGCCCCCGCAGGGGCGGCGAGCGGGCGGTGCCGCGGTCGGGAAGCCGGTCGGGAAGCCGGCCGGGCGATCCGCCGGGCCGGTTGCGGGCGGCGGGGCGCGGCGGCCGGCCGCCGTACGGCCGGCCCGGCCCGGGCCTCTGGTGCGGCGCGCCCTGCACGCCGTGCGCGCCCTGCGGAGAATACGGGGAACGGGGGGAATGCCGGGGGTGCGGGGAATGCGTGCGGTCCTGGGGATGCGTGAGCTGCCCAACCCGCGGTTGACCGGGCTGGGCAGCGGCCTGCTCTGCGCGGCGGTGATGCTCGTGCTCGGCCTTCTCGACCAGCTGCTGTTCGACGCGTCGCTGACGGTGTACGGCGTGCTGTTCCTGCCGGTGTGCCTGCTCACCGCGCTCTCGGTGCGCAAGGGCGACCTGCTGACCGCCCCCGTCGTCGTGCCGATCGCCTTCGCCGTGGGCCTGGTGTCCGTCGCCGAGAGCGGCAAGGGGCCGGGAGGGTGGCTGATGGGGCTGGTGACCGCCCTGGCCACCGAGGCGGGCTGGCTGTACGGGGGGACCCTGGTCGCGGGATCGACCGTGATCGTCCGGAGGATCCGGCTGGTGCGCGACCGGGCCGACGCCGTCCGGAACCGTCCGCCGGTGTGAGGGCCCGGCCCGACCGGTGTGAGGGCCCGGCCCGGCCGGCGTGAGGACCCGGGGGCCCGGTGCCGGCCGCGGGTCCGAGGGCCCGGAGCCACCCACCGGCCCGGAACGCCCACCGGCTCTGACCGCCGGTCCGGCCCACGGTGTGGCGGCGGGTTCAGCCCACGGTGTGGCGGCTGGTTCAGTCCGCGGCGGGCCGGCCGGCTGCCTCCGCCGCCCGCATCGCCGCCCCGACGATCCCCGCGTTGTTCTGGAGCTGCGCGGGAACGATCTCCGCCTGGATGCCCTCGATGTGGTGCAGGAACTTGTGCGCCTTGCGGCTGACCCCGCCGCCGATGACGAACAGGTCGGGTGAGAACAGCATCTCGACATGGGCGAGGTAGCGCTGCACGCGGTGGGCCCACTCCTCCCAGGACAGGTCGTGGTCGTCCTTGACCTTGCTGGAGGCGCGCTTCTCCGCGTCGTGTCCGTCCAGCTCCAGGTGGCCCAGCTCGCTGTTGGGGACGAGGACGCCGTCGGTGAAGACGGCGCTGCCGATGCCGGTGCCGAAGGTGAGCAGGATGACCGTGCCCTTGCGCTCGCGGCCGGCGCCGAAGCGCATCTCGGCGACGCCCGCCGCGTCCGCGTCGTTGACCACCGTCACGTCGAGGCCGCCCAGCCGCTCACTGAACAGGGCGCGCGCGTCCGTGTCGATCCAGCTCTTGTCGACGTTGGCCGCGGTGCGGACCGTGGCGCCGCCGGTGACCACGCCGGGGAAGGTGAGCCCGACCGGTCCCCTCCAGCCGAAGTGCTCGACGACCTGCCGCACACCGTCGGCCACGCCGTCGGGGGTCGCCGGGTGCGGGGTCAGTACCTTGCAGCGCTCCTGGGCCAGGTCGCCCCTGTCGAGGTCCACAGGGGCGCCCTTGATCCCGGATCCGCCGATGTCCACGCCGAAGATCTGCATGGCACCACGTTACGGCCTGCGACTGACGGTCACGCCCCGGGCGTACCCGAGCCGCCCCGCTCCGCCACCAGGGACGCCGCCTCCTCGCGCAGGTCGCGGCGGAGCTCCTTGGGCAGCGAGAAGATGATCGACTCCTCGGCGGCCTTGACGATCTCCACGTCCTCGAAGCCGCGCTGCGACAGCCACTCCAGGACCTGCTCGACCAGGATGTCCGGGACGGAGGCGCCGGAGGTGACACCGACCGTGGTGACGCCCTCCAGCCAGGCCTCGTCGATCTCGTCGGCGAAGTCCACGAGGTACGCGTCGCGGGCGCCGGCCTGCTTGGCGACCTCGACGAGGCGCTTGGAGTTGGAGGAGTTGCGGGAGCCGACGACGATCACCAGGTCGGCCTCGGCGCCCATCTGCTTCACGGCGAGCTGGCGGTTCTGCGTGGCGTAGCAGATGTCGTCGCTCGGCGGGGAGATGAGCTGCGGGAACTTGTCCTTCAGCGCGTCGACGGTCTCCATGGTCTCGTCGACGGAGAGGGTGGTCTGGGAGAGCCAGACCACCTTCGACGGGTCGCGGACCTCGACCTTGGCGACGTCCTCGGGACCGTCGACGAGCTGGATGTGGTCGGGGGCCTCGCCGGAGGTCCCGATGACCTCCTCGTGGCCCTCGTGGCCGATCAGAAGGATGTCGTAGTCGTCGTTGGCGAAGCGGACGGCTTCCTTGTGCACCTTGGTGACGAGCGGGCAGGTGGCGTCGATGGTGGCGAGCTTCCCGCGCTCGGCCTCCTCGTGGACGACGGGGGCCACGCCGTGCGCGGAGAACATGACGATGTTCCCCGGCGGGACCTCTTCCGTCTGCTCGACGAAGACGGCGCCCTTCTTCTCCAGGGTCTGGACGACGTACTTGTTGTGGACGATCTCGTGCCGGACGTAGACGGGAGCCCCGTACTGCTCCAGGGCTTTCTCGACGGCGATCACGGCGCGGTCCACACCCGCGCAGTAGCCACGGGGGGCGGCGAGCAGGACACGGCGGCCGGGCGAAGCAGTCATGGCCCCATCGTAAGGGTGCGTTCGGCGGGTCAGAGATCGCGTGGGTGCGGCGGTGCCGGGGAAACTGGCGGGGACGTCGACGGGGACGTTCCGAGGCACAGTCCGAGGCCCTGGCGGAGGCACGATGTCCGAGACCGGTACGGCGGCCCAGGGGGCCGGCGACGAACACCCGAAACGCCCGAAACATCCGAAACACCAGGAACACCAGGAACACCGGGAAGGCCGGCTGAAGCGCAGCCTGGGCTTCAGGGACCTGGTCGTCTACGGGCTGCTGTTCATCGCGCCCATGGCGCCGGTCGGCGTGTTCGGCACGCTGGACGCCAAGTCGCACGGCGCGGTGGCGCTGGTGTACCTCGTCGCCACGATCGCGATGGCGTTCACCGCGTTCAGCTACGCCCAGATGGTGCGGGTGGTCCCCCAGGCGGGGTCGGTGTTCGCGTACGCGCGCGTGGGACTCGGCAACGGGGCCGGATTCGTCGCCGGCTGGATGGCGATGCTGGACTACGTCCTCATTCCGGCGGTGGCGTACCTGTTCTCCGGCATCGCGATGGAGGCGCTGGTTCCCGAGGTGTCGCGGTGGGTGTGGACGGCGATCGCGGTGGTCGCCACGACCCTGCTGAACCTGTGGGGGGTGCGTGCGGCGGCCCGGGTGGGCTTCCTGGTGCTCGCCATGGAGATCGTGGTCCTGCTGGTGTTCGTGGTGGCGGCGATCGTGGTCCTCGCGCGCGACGGGGCCGAGCGGGGCTGGCTGTCGCCGCTGTCCGGGGACGGCACGCAGGGGGCGTTCGCGCTGTCGGCGGTGGTCGGCGCGGTGTCGGTGGCGGTGCTGTCGTACCTGGGCTTCGACGCGATCGCGACGTTCGCGGAGGAGGTGACCGGGGGTTCCGCGAAGGTGGCGCGGGCGCTGCTGTTCTGCCTGGCGCTGGCGGGCGTGCTGTTCGTCGCGCAGACGTACCTGGTGGCACTGCTGGAGCCGGTGTCGTCGGCGCGGCTGGCGGCGGAGCCGGAACGGCAGGGGGCGGCCTTCTACGACGCGGTGGACGCGTCCGTGGGGACGTGGCTGCACGATCTGGTGGCGGTGAGCAAGGCGATCGGCGCGGCGTTCGCGGCGCTGGCCGGGCAGGCGGCGGCCGGGCGGCTGCTGTTCGCGATGGGCCGCGACCGGCGGCTGCCGAGGGCGCTGTCGCGGACGGACTCCGGGGTGCCGCGCGTGGCGCTGCTGGTCGCCGCCGTGATCACGATGGTGGCGGCGGTGTGGGCGGCGCGGCGGGACGACGGTCTCGACCACCTGGTCTCGGTGGTCGACGTCGGTGCGCTGACCGCGTTCACGATGCTCCACGCGAGCGTGGTGGGCTGGTTCGTGGTGCGGCGCGGCTCGGGCCCGGTCAGCTGGTGGCGGCATGCGCTGATCCCGGTGCTCGGTGCGGCGATCACCGTCGCGGTGATCGTGGAGGCGTCACGGACCGCGCAGCTGGTCGGGGCGGTCTGGCTGGTGGTGGGGCTGGTGGTCCTGGCGGCGCAGGCGCGCGGGAGGAGAGCGGCGGGAGTGTGAGCCGGCCGGGCGTGGCCCGGGAGGCGGGCGCCGCGCACCGGGCGCCGCGCACCGGGCGGGGCGTCACATCCGGCTCAGGCGGGGCACCACGCCCGGCTCGACGAGGTGCCGCACCCGGCTCGGCGGGGTACCAAGCCCGGCTCGGCGGGGTGCCGCACCCGCCCTGGAGGGTTGTCGCACCCGGCCTGTCACACCCGGCCGTTACGCTCGGGCGCATGGCTGCCAACTCGTCTCCCGAAAGTCCGCTGCCCGTGGGCGAGGTGTCACGGCTGATCGGGGGCTGGATCGACCGGCTCGGCGCGGTGTGGGTCGAGGGGCAGATCACGCAGTTGTCCCGGCGGCCGGGCGCGGGGGTCGTGTTCCTGACGTTGCGCGACCCGTCGTACGACATCTCCGTGAGCGTGACCTGCTACCGGCAGGTGTTCGACGCGGTGGCGGATGTGGTCGGCGAGGGCGCGCGGGTGGTCGTCCACGCCAAGCCGGAGTGGTACGCGCCGCGCGGGCAGCTCTCGCTGCGGGCCGCCGAGATCAAGCCGGTGGGCGTCGGGGAGCTGCTCGCGCGTCTGGAGCAGCTGAAGAAGGCGCTCGCGCGCGAGGGGCTGTTCGCGCCGGAGCGGAAGAAGCCGCTGCCGTTCCTGCCGCAGCTGATCGGCCTGGTGTGCGGGCGGGCGTCGGCCGCCGAGCGGGACGTCCTGGAGAACGCCCGGCACCGCTGGCCCGCCGTCCGCTTCGAGGTGCGCAACGTCCCCGTGCAGGGCGTGCACGCGGTGCCGCAGGTGGTGCAGGCGGTGAAGGAGCTGGACGCGAGGGACGACGTCGACGTGATCGTCGTCGCGCGGGGCGGTGGCAGCGTGGAGGACCTGCTGCCGTTCTCCGACGAACAGCTGGTGCGGGCGGTCGCCGCGTGCCGTACGCCGGTCGTCTCCGCGATCGGGCACGAGCCGGACAATCCGCTGCTGGACCATGTCGCCGACCTGCGCGCCTCCACGCCGACCGACGCCGCGAAGAAGCTCGTACCGGACGTCGGCGAGGAGTACGAGCGGGTGCGCCAGCTGCGGGACCGGGCGCGGCGGTGCGTGGCGGCGTATGTGGACCGCGAGGAGCGGGGGCTGGCCCATGCCCTGGCCCGGCCGTCGATACAGGACCCGCACCGGATGATCGACGAGCGGGCCGAGCAGGTCGCGGCGCTGCTGGACCGGGGCCGCCGCTCGCTGCGGCACCACCTGGACCGGGCCGACTCCGAGCTGACGCACACGCACGCGCGCGTGGTGGCCCTCTCCCCCGCCGCGACCCTGAAGCGCGGGTACGCCGTGCTGCAGCGCGCCGACGGCCACGCCGTCCGCGACCCGGGCGAGGTGGAGCCGGGCGAGACACTGCGCGCACGGGTCTCCGAGGGTGATTTCTCCGTACGGGTCGACGCATAAGGTGGGTGGATGACCAGCGAGGTGGAGCAGCCGACGGCCATGTCCGAGGCGCTCGGGTACGAGCAGGCGCGGGACGAGCTGATCGAGGTCGTACGGCGGCTGGAGGCCGGCGGTACGACGCTGGAGGAGTCCCTCGCCCTGTGGGAGCGGGGCGAGGAGCTGGCGAAGGTGTGCCGGCGCCGGCTGGACGGCGCCCGGGCCCGCCTCGACGCGGCGCTGGCCGAGGAGGCCGGGGCGGAGGACGGCGACGGGGACGAGTAGCCGCCGTCGGCCCGGGCGGGGCCCGGGCCTCCTCGGCCGGGGCCCGCACGGGCCGACGCCGGGGCCTACGATCCCGAGATGCCCGCCGCTCCCGGCGAGACCTGCAAGCGCGCCCCGGTCAGGTCCGATGCCCCCATCGGTTCCGGGTGAGGGTCCTCTTCGGGTCCGGGTGGGCCCCAGGCCCCAGGCCCCAGGCCCCCGGCTTCCTCGGCCGGGGCGCCGGATGGGGCCGCTGGGCCCCGCCCCCACCGGCCCCGCCGGGCACCCGTCCCCGCGACGCCGGCCTGCTCGGGCTGTCCTACTCGGCGCTGTCCTCGGCGAGGGTGTGCGCGACGAGGGCGTTGGCGTGGCCGTGGCCCAGCCCGTGCTCGGTCTTGAGCCAGGAGACGAGCTCCATGTGCTTGGTGAGCGGCGAGGAGCGGATCAGCTCCTTCCACTCCGCGACCGGTCGGCCGTACTTCTTCTCGATCGACGGGAAGTAGGAGGCGGGGCCCTTCACGGAGGCGGTCATGTCGATGCGGTCCCATCTGTCCGGGGCGGTGGGCGGTGTACTGCCCTGTACGACCGCCGCGAGCGGCGGAAGTGATCGCCCGGCCCCTGTGATCCGCGTCACCGCTCAGTCCCGCGGTCCCTCTCCGTGCACCGTCCGCCCGGCACCTGAGGCGTCACGGCACCACACCCCGCCACCCCGCCGGCCGTGTGAAGCGGATCACCGCCCTCCCGTTTTTGGTTGAAGGTTGAACTTCCTTGCCGTAGCGTCGTTCCCGTCAACGGCTCCGCGCCGATCCAGGCGGAGCCGACGCACCCCCGAGGAAGATCACGTATGTCTCTCGTTCTTGACCCCGCCGCCCAGGACCTGCTGTTCCGCGAGGCCCGCACGGCGAACACCTTCACCGACGAGCCGGTGACCGACGAGCAGGTGCAGGCGATCTACGACCTGGTCAAGTACGGCCCGACCGCCTTCAACCAGTCGCCGCTGCGCATCACGCTGGTCCGCTCCCCCGAGGCCCGCGAGCGCCTCGTCCGGCTCATGGCCGAGGGCAACCAGCCCAAGACGGCCGCCGCCCCGCTGGTGGCGATCCTCTCGGCGGACAACGAGTTCCACGAGGAGCTGCCGCAGCTCTTCCCGCACTTCCCGCAGGCCAAGGACGCCTTCTTCAGCGAGCGCCCGGTGCGTGAGGGCGCCGCCGCCCTGAACGCCGCCATGCAGGCCGCCTACTTCATCGTCGGCGTCCGCGCCGCAGGGCTGGCCGCCGGCCCGATGACCGGCCTCGACTTCGAGGGCGTCCGCAAGGAGTTCCTGGACGACGACCACACCCCGCTGATGGTCGTCAACATCGGCCGCCCGGGCCCGGACGCCTGGTTCCCGCGCTCGCCGCGCCTGGCCTACGACCAGGTCGTCACCACGGTCTGAGAGCGGTGACCCCGGCGGAGTCCGGGGCCCGCGGCCACCCCGCGCGCGACGAAGCCCCCGGTGCGTCACCGGGGGCTTCGTCGCGCGCGCGGGGTACGGCGGTGGCTCACGCCAGCTTCAGCGCCGCCACCATCTGGTTCAGCTGGTCGAACGAGCCCGTGCCCGCCACGACCGTCGTCGCGCCCTTCACGCCGTCGGTGTCGTGCAGGACGAGCGCGTCGTACCGGCCGCCCGTGTACCGGGTCCACGTCCGGCCGCCGATCTCCTCGGTCTTCCCGGTCCGCTGCGCGCCCTGGCTGGCCTCCTCGACGAAGGCCGACGGCTTCTCCGTGGACTGCTCGATCGCCACGTACTCCCCGTCGGGCGCGCGGAAGCCCAGGTGCCAGGCGTCGAACTGGTCGCCCCGGTAGCGGACCAGGGTCGGCTTCCAGTCCTCGGACAGCCCCTCGGGCGCGGCCACCGGATACGGCGCGGCCCGGCGCGCGGTGATCAGTTCGACCGAGTAGTCGACCCGCTTGAGGTCGGGCTCGCCATCGTCGTCGTGCGGGATGAAAAGCCACATGACCAGTCCAGCGAGGACGATGACGCCCAGGGAGAGGACCATGTCCCGGGCCGTCTTCTGCTTGCCGTTCGTACCTGCCACGCCCCCTATCGTCGCAGGTCCCCGATGCGCTCATACGTGGGGTCCCCTGCTCATTCTGTCGGACTGGCGATAGAGTCGGGGCCACACCCTCATCCGGCCGTCGTCGTATCAGAAAGGTGCGTTCCGATGACCGAGCATCATCTGCCGTCCGAGCTGGACGTCCCCTCAGAGGCTCCCGACCGCAACCTCGCCATGGAACTCGTGCGGGTCACCGAGGCCGCGGCCATGGCCGCCGGCCGCTGGGTCGGGCGCGGTGACAAGAACGGCGCCGACGGTGCCGCGGTGCGCGCCATGCGGACCCTCGTCCACACCGTCTCGATGAACGGCGTCGTCGTCATCGGCGAGGGCGAGAAGGACGAAGCCCCGATGCTCTTCAACGGGGAGCGGGTCGGCGACGGGACCGGAGCCGAGGTCGACATCGCCGTCGACCCGATCGACGGCACCACGCTGACCGCCAACGGGATGACCAACGCGATCGCGGTCCTGGCCGCCGCCGAGCGCGGCTCCATGTTCGACCCGTCCGCGGTCTTCTACATGGACAAGCTGGTCACCGGGCCGGAGGCCGCCGACTTCGTCGACATCAACGCCCCCGTGTCCGTGAACATCCGCCGGATCGCCAAGGCCAAGCGGCGCACCCCCGAGGACGTCACCGTCGTCATCCTCGACCGGCCCCGGCACCAGGGCCTCATCAAGGAGGTCCGGGAGACCGGCGCCCGCATCAAGCTGATCTCCGACGGCGACGTGGCCGGCTCCATCCTGGCGCTGCGCGAGGGCACCGGCATCGACCTGCTGCTCGGCGTCGGCGGCACCCCGGAGGGCATCATCTCGGCCTGTGCCGTGAAGTGCCTGGGCGGGACCATCCAGGGCAAGCTGTGGCCCAAGGACGACGGGGAGCGGCAGCGCGCGATCGACGCCGGGCACGACCTGGACCGCGTGCTGACCACGGACGACCTGGTCTCCGGGGACAACGTCTTCTTCGTCGCCACCGGGATCACCGACGGTGAGCTGCTGCGGGGGGTGCGGTACCGGTCCGAGACGGCCACGACCGACTCGATCGTGATGCGGTCCAAGTCGGGGACCGTCCGGCGGATCGACTCCGAGCACCGGCTGAGCAAGCTGCGGGCCTACAGCGCGGTGGACTTCGACCGGGCGAAGTGACCCCGCCGCCGGGCGCGACCGGCCACGGACACCCCGCGCCCGCGCGGGGGGACGAGCCCCCACCTCGCAGGCACCCCGCACCACGCGGCGGAGCCGCACGGTGCCGGCTCCCCGCGCCCCTGCGGCGCGCATGAGCCCCTGCGGCGCGAAAAGGGCACCCTCTGTGCGGAGAGGGTGCCCTTTCGCGTGTCTGGGTTCTAACCGACCGCCGCTATGCGTCCCGCCGCCGTGCGGGCCGCCTTCTTCTTCAGTTCGACGTCGCGGCGACGGCGGCGGGCCAGGACCACGCGGCGTTCGGCGGCGGTGAGGCCGCCCCAGACGCCGTACGGCTCGGGCTGCAGGAGGGCGTGCTCGCGGCACTCGACCATGACCGGGCAGCGCGCGCAGACGCGCTTGGCCGCCTCCTCCCGGGAGAGCCGGGCGGCGGTCGGTTCCTTGGAGGGTGCGAAGAACAGTCCGGCCTCGTCGCGCCGGCACACCGCCTCGGTGTGCCAGGGAGCGTCTTGGTCCCTGTCCCGCACGGGCACCCGCTGGGCCGGAACGGCGGCTACCTGCAGGGACGAATGCGGCGGTTGCAGCACGGTCTACTCCTGACGACGGCTTCGCGAGCGAGAGACGATGCGTCAAGGCTTACCCGTTGTACGCGCGCCTATGCACTGGGTTTCCAACCGCCACCGGTCGCCGCGCTACACGTGCTTGCGCAAACCCTTGTCCACCTTCCGGTGCACCCGGTCCAGGAGGTCCGCGACGATCCTGCCGCGCTTGGGGCGCGCCTCGACGCTGCCCAGCACGGCCCAGCCGTCCACGTAGATGACGGGGGCCTCGGCCTCGGCCGAGTCGAGGGCGTGGACCTCGAAGTTGCCGAGCACCCCGCCGCCCGCGCCGCGCAGCGAGACGTTCTCCGGGACGCGCACCTCGACGCTGCCGAAGACGGCGAACGCCTTGATCACGACCTGCTGGTGCGCGAAGACCGCCTCGCTGAGGTCTATCTCGACGCTGCCGAAGACCGCGTACGCGTGGATGCGGCGGCTCGCCCGCCAGCGGCCCTTGCGGACGGCGCTGCTGAAGACCGCCACCACGTTCTCGTCGGGGGCCGCCGGGACGGCGCCGGCGATGGGGCGGTCGGGGGCCGGGGCGGCGGCCGTGTCCCGCCCGGCGTGCGCGGCGGGCAGGTCCCGCACGAAGACGTCCAGCTCACCGACGGTCCGGGCGGCCAGCACGCCCTCGACGCGCTCGGCGTGCTCCTCGGCGGTGAGCCGCCCCTCGGCGAGGGCGTCGCGCAGCATGTCGGTGATGCGGTCGCGGTCGGCGTCCGAGGCGCGCATCTCGGAGACGCGCGGTGCGGTACCGCGCGGGGCCGCGTCCTGCGGTCGGGCGTGCTTCTGAAGGTCCACGGCAGCAGCGTACCCAAACGCGATAGATCGCGACCAGCCCTGTGGACAACCTCGTCGCGTCCCCGTCCGGGCCGCACACCACTCCTGTCGCGGCTACTGAGCCTTACCTCACAAGCCCGCCGCCGACGGCAGGTTTTACGCTGGTGGACGCTGCCAACGGAGGCCAGCCGTCGTTGCTGAGGAATCCAGCCGCGCGTCATGCCGAGTGAGGAATGGGCGAGATGCCTGAGTTCGCGTACACCGATCTGCTCCCCCAGGGAGAGGACACCACTCCGTACCGGCTGGTGACCTCCGAGGGTGTCTCCACCTTCGAGGCCGACGGGCGGACCTTCCTCAAGGTGGAGCCCGAGGCGCTGCGCAAGCTGGCCGAGGAGGCCGTCCACGACATCCAGCACTACCTGCGCCCCGCCCACCTGGCGCAGCTGCGCCGCATCATCGACGACCCCGAGGCGTCGGGCAACGACAAGTTCGTGGCGCTGGACCTGCTGAAGAACGCGAACATCGCGGCGGCGGGCGTGCTGCCGATGTGCCAGGACACCGGCACGGCGATCGTCATGGGCAAGCGCGGGCAGAACGTGCTGACGGCGGGCGGCGACGAGGAGGCCCTGAGCCGGGGCATCTACGACGCCTACCAGAACCTGAACCTGCGCTACTCGCAGATGGCTCCGCTCACCATGTGGGAGGAGAAGAACACCGGCTCCAACCTCCCGGCCCAGATCGAGCTGTACGCGACCGACGGCGGCGCCTACAAGTTCCTCTTCATGGCGAAGGGCGGCGGGTCCGCCAACAAGTCGTTCCTCTACCAGGAGACGAAGGCCGTCCTGAACGAGGCCTCCATGATGAAGTTCCTGGAGGAGAAGATCCGCTCGCTGGGGACGGCCGCCTGCCCGCCGTACCACCTGGCGATCGTGGTCGGCGGTACGTCCGCCGAGTACGCGCTGAAGACCGCGAAGTACGCCTCCGCGCACTACCTGGACGAGATCCCGGCCGAGGGCTCGGAGCTCGGGCACGGCTTCCGGGACCAGGACCTGGAGGAGAAGGTCTTCGAGCTGACGCAGAAGATCGGCATCGGCGCGCAGTTCGGCGGCAAGTACTTCTGCCACGACGTGCGGGTCGTGCGGCTGCCGCGGCACGGGGCGTCCTGCCCGGTCGCCATCGCCGTGTCCTGCTCGGCGGACCGGCAGGCGGTCGCGAAGATCACCGCCGAGGGCGTCTTCCTGGAGCAGCTGGAGACCGACCCGGCGCGGTTCCTGCCGGAGACGACGGACGAGCAGCTGGAGTCGGAGGGCGACGTCGTCAGGATCGACCTCAACCAGCCGATGGACGACATCCTGGCCGAGCTGACGAAGCACCCGGTCAAGACCCGGCTGTCCCTGACCGGCCCGCTGGTCGTGGCCCGCGACATCGCGCACGCCAAGATCAAGGAGCGGCTGGACGCGGGCGAGGAGATGCCGCAGTACCTGAAGGACCACCCGGTGTACTACGCGGGTCCGGCGAAGACGCCCGAGGGGTACGCGTCCGGGTCCTTCGGTCCGACGACGGCCGGGCGCATGGACTCCTACGTGGAGCAGTTCCAGGCGGCGGGCGGCTCCAAGGTGATGCTGGCCAAGGGCAACCGGAGCAAGCAGGTCACGGACGCGTGCGACGCGCACGGCGGCTTCTACCTCGGCTCCATCGGCGGGCCGGCGGCGCGGCTCGCGCAGGACTGCATCAAGAAGGTCGAGGTCGTCGAGTACGAGGAGCTCGGCATGGAGGCGGTCTGGAAGATCGAGGTCGAGGACTTCCCGGCGTTCGTCGTGGTGGACGACAAGGGCAACGACTTCTTCCAGGACCCGGCGCCCGCGCCGACGTTCACGTCCATCCCGGTACGGGGTCCCGGACTCGCCTGACAGCGGTGGTGACGGTCCGCCTCCACGGGGAACAGTGGTCGCGTCGCGGACGCTGTGAGACGTGGAGGTGATCGTCGATGACCGACGAGCAGGACAGGACCGAGTACCGCACCGAGCACGACTCCATGGGCGAGGTGCGGGTGCCCGCCCACGCCAAGTGGCGGGCCCAGACCCAGCGGGCGGTGGAGAACTTCCCCGTCTCCGGGCAGCGCATCGAGCGCGCGCACATCGAGGCGCTCGCCCGGATCAAGGGCGCGGCGGCCAAGGTCAACGCCGGGCTGGGGGTCCTGGACGAGGACGTCGCCGCCGCGATCCAGGAGGCGGCGGACGAGGTCGCCGAGGGCGAGTGGGACGCGCACTTCCCCGTGGACGTGTTCCAGACGGGGTCGGGGACCTCGTCCAACATGAACACCAACGAGGTCATCGCCACCCTGGCCACCGAGCGGCTCGGCAGGGACGTGCACCCGAACGACCACGTCAACGCCTCCCAGTCGTCCAACGACGTCTTCCCGTCGTCGATCCACATCGCCGCCACCGCCGCCGTCACCCGTGACCTGATCCCCGCCCTCGACCACCTCGCCGGCGCCCTGGAGCGCAAGGCGGAGGAGTTCGCCGACGTGGTGAAGTCCGGGCGTACGCATCTCATGGACGCCACGCCGGTCACCCTGGGGCAGGAGTTCGGCGGGTACGCGGCCCAGGTGCGGTACGGCGTCGAGCGGCTGGAGGCGTCCCTCCCGCGCCTGGCCGAGCTGCCGCTGGGCGGCACCGCCGTCGGCACCGGGATCAACACCCCGCCCGGCTTCTCCGCCGCCGTCATCGCGGAGGTGGCCCGCGCGACCGGGCTGCCGCTGACCGAGGCGCGCGACCACTTCGAGGCGCAGGGCGCCCGGGACGGCATCGTCGAGACCAGCGGGCAGCTGCGGACCGTCGCGGTCGGCCTGACGAAGATCGCGAACGACCTGCGGTGGATGGCGTCCGGGCCGCGGACCGGGCTCGCGGAGATCTCGCTGCCCGACCTCCAGCCCGGGTCGTCCATCATGCCCGGCAAGGTCAACCCGGTGATCCCCGAGGCCGTACTCATGGTCGCCGCCCAGGTCACCGGCAACGACGCGACCGTCGCCGCCGCCGGAGCGGCCGGCAACTTCGAGCTCAACGTCATGCTGCCGGTCATCGCCAAGAACGTACTGGAGTCGGTGCGGCTGCTCGCCAACGTCTCGCGGCTGCTCGCCGACCGCACCGTCGACGGCATCGTCGCCCACCGGGACCGGGCCCGCGAGTACGCCGAGTCGTCGCCGTCCGTGGTCACACCGCTCAACAAGTACATCGGGTACGAGGAGGCCGCCAAGGTCGCCAAGAAGGCGCTGGCCGAGCGGAAGACGATCCGTCAGGTCGTGCTGGACGGCGGGTACGTCGAGCGCGGCGACCTCACGGACGAGCAGCTGGACGAGGCGCTGGACGTGCTGCGGATGACCCGCCCGTGACCGGACGGCCGTCGGGGAGGCGGGCGCTCGCCGTGGAGGCGGGCGCCCGTGACGGGCGTTCGTCGCGATCACCGGCGCGTCACGTGGCCCGGGCACCTAATATCTGTCCATGACAGACGGTGAAGCGGTGAGCGCCGCGACGGAAGCGGAGGCGACGACCGGCGGCCCGAAGGCCCCGGCGAGGTACTGGGCGCCCGGCAGCCACATCCTGTGGCGGTACCGGGAGAACGGCGGCCCCCGCCCCCACATCGCACGCCCCGTCACCGTCGTACGGGACGACGCCGGCCTGCTCGCCGTGTGGCTGGCGCCCGGCACCGAGTGCGTGAAGCCGGTGCTCGCCGACGGCACGCCCGTACACCTGGAACCACTGGCGTCGCGCTACACCAAGCCGCGCGCGGTGCAGCGCGACCGGTGGTTCGGCACGGGCGTGCTGAAGCTGGCACGGCCCGGCGAGCCCTGGTCGGTGTGGTTGTTCTGGGATCCGGGCTGGCGGTTCAAGAACTGGTACGTGAACCTGGAGGAGCCGCTGACCCGTTGGGAGGGCGGCGTCGACTCCGAGGACCACTTCCTGGACATCTCCGTCCACCCGGACCGCTCCTGGCACTGGCGGGACGAGGACGAGTTCGCGCAGGCCCAGCGGGACCGGCTGATGGACGCCCGGCTCGCCGGGCGGGTGCGCGCGGCGGGGCGCGCGGCGGTGGCGGAGATCCGTTCCTGGGGCTCCCCGTACGCGGACGGCTGGGAACACTGGCGACCCGATCCGTCCTGGGCGGTACCTTCACTGCCGGGTGACTGGGACCGCACGCCCGCGCATGCGTCCTCATGAGACCCTTGATACGCCCCCGGGCAGGAAACGTAGGATCGTCCTCCGCAAGGAAGTGCGGCAGCAACCGGCGGGGCGTGCGCTGTGCTTGACCGATCGTCACCGAGGGGCGGCAGGACGTGAGCGAGGGGTACGACGGCAACCCGGACACGGGCCGCAGACGGTCCGCCGGCGACACAGGAACAGCCTCTGACCACGCGGGAATCCCGTTCCCGGGGCACGTATTCCGGGTATCGGGATTTCTGCGGGACGAACTGCACGCGCCGCGGGCAGTCCCGGACGGACGGATTCGACACGCGTGACGGAGCACCCGACCTCCTTCGACCGCCCCCCGACGGGCGGCGACCCCGCGGATCCCCGCGGGGCGCTCCTGCCTACCCCCGTGCAGCCGCGCGCCCTCGGTGCCCCGTTACCCGCACAGGGGCGCGCCGGAGAGACACCGCCGGCCGCCGGCGCGGACTCCCCCGCCGCCTTCGAGCACGCCCAGCCGGGTGCCGGGCAGGCCACCGAGCCCGGTACGCACCGCCCGCGGCCCGCGCCCGAAGGCGTACCGGTCCAGCCCGGCGGCGCGCAGACCGGAGCCGGAGCCGTTCCCGGCCCCGGGGCACCACCGGAGCGCCGGACCGGGCAGCCCACCACGCCCGGGCGGCCCACGCCCATGCGGCGGGACGGGGACCGGCTGCGGTTCGTGGGAGCCGCGACCCGGCGGATCGCCCGGGGCATGGACCTCGACGAGATCGTGATGGGGCTGTGCCGGGCCACCGTGCCGACGTTCGCGGACGCGATCCTCGTCTATCTGCGGGAGCCGCTGCCGGTCGGTGACGAGCGGCCCACGGGCCCCCTGGTGCTGCGGTTGCGCCGGACCGACCGGATTCCGGTCGAGCGGGACACCGAGGGCGGGTTCACGCCCGCGGTCCAGCCGGAGCCCTCCGAGCTGGAGACGGTGGGCTCCGAGCTGTGCGAGGTGCGGCCGGGCAGCGCGCTCGCCGAGGTGCTGCGCGGGGTGCGTCCGGTCTTCGCGGACACCCCCGCCGCCCGCGCCGCCCTTCCGGAACTACTCGGTGACGACGGGGACTTCGCCGTGCCCGACGGCCGGCGGGCGATCCTCGCGCCGCTGCGCGGCCGGCGCCGGGTGATCGGGGCCGCCCTGTTCCTGCGCGGTCCCGAGCGCGTCGCCTTCGACGCCGACGACCTGCTGGTCGCCGCCCAGCTCGCCACGCACAGCGCGCTCGGCATCGACAAGGCGGTGCTGTACGGGCGGGAGGCGTACATCGCCGACGAGCTGCAGCGCACGATGCTCCCGGAGACCCTGCCGCGCTGCACCGGCGTGCGGCTGGCCTCCCGCTACCTCCCGGCCGCGGAGACGGCGCGGGTCGGCGGCGACTGGTACGACGCCATCCCGCTGCCCGGCAGCCGGGTCGCGCTGGTCGTCGGGGACGTCATGGGGCACTCGATGACGTCGGCGGCCATCATGGGCCAGCTGCGGACCACCGCGCAGACCCTGGCCGGGCTCGACCTGCCGCCGCAGGAGGTGCTGCACCACCTCGACGAACAGGCCCAGCGCCTGGGCACCGACCGCATGGCGACCTGCCTGTACGCCGTGTACGACCCGGTGGCGCACCGCATCACCGTCGCCAACGCCGGACACCCGCCGCCCGTGCTGCTGCACCTGGGCGGCCACGCCGAGGTGCTGCGGGTGCCCGCGGGCGCCCCGATCGGCGTGGGCGGCGTGGACTTCGAGGCCGTGGAGCTGGACGCCCCCGCCGGCGCGACCCTGCTCCTCTACACGGACGGGTTGGTCGAGTCCCGCCTGCGGGACGTGTGGACCGGCATAGAGCAGCTGCGGGAGCGCCTCGCCGCGACCGCGCAGCTCACCGGGCCCGACCATCCGCCGCCCCTGGAAGCCCTGTGCGACGAGGTGCTGGACATGCTCGGGCCGGGCGACCGGGACGACGACATCGCCCTGCTCGCCGCCCGCTTCGACGGCATCGCGCCCAGCGACGTGGCGTACTGGTACCTGGAGCCCGAGGACACGGCTCCCGGCCGGGCCAGGCGCCTGGCCCGGCGCGCGCTGGCCCGCTGGGGCATGGAGGACCTCACGGACTCCGTGGAGCTGCTGGTCAGCGAGGTCGTGACCAACGCCGTGCGGTACGCCTCGAAGCCGGTCACGCTGCGGCTGCTGCGCACGGACGTGCTGCGCTGCGAGGTCGGCGACGACGTGCCGCAGCTGCCCCGGCTGCGGCAGGCACGCGCCACGGACGAGGGCGGGCGCGGGCTGTACCTGGTGAACCGGCTGGCCCGGCGCTGGGGCGCGACGCGGCTGAGCACCGGCAAGGTGGTCTGGTTCGAGCTGAACCGGGGCTGAGGCCCGTGCACGCGAGAGGGGCGCCCGGACCTCCGGGCGCCCCTCCGTCGTGTTCCCGCGGCTGCTGCTTCTACCAGTCCGCGCCGGGGAAGAGCGGGTCCTCCGATTGCGTCGGCTCCCCGCTCGTCGGCGGTTCGGACGACGGGCTGCCCGACGGCGGCGGTTCGGACGACGGGCTGCCCGACGGCGGCGCCTCGGTCGTCGGCTCCCTGGACGGCGGCGCCTCGGTCGTCGCCTCGTTGGACGGCGGCGCCTCGGTCGTCTCCTCCTGCGTCGGCGACTGGGTCGGCGACTCGGAGCCCGTCGGCGACTTGCTGGGCTTCACCGCGTTGCCCTGCTTGGTCTCCAGGTCGAACTTGCTGATCCCGTCCATGACGCCGAAGGTGTACGCGGCCCAGATCTCCGCGGGGAAGCCACCACCGTTGACGCGGTGGTCGACGCCGCCCGCCTTGTACATGGCGACCTGCGGGTGCGGCGCCTTGTCGTCCTCACCGAACAGGCCGACCGAGGTGACCAGTTCGGGGGTGAAGCCGGTGAACCAGGCCGACTTGTTGTTGTCGGACGTACCCGTCTTGCCGGCGACCTGCTGGCCGTCGCGCAGCGGGTTCTCCCGCACGGACTTCTTGGCCGTACCGTCGTCGACCACGCCGGTGAGCACCGAGGTCACCGTGTCGGCGGCCTCGCGGCTGATGACCTGCTCGCCGATCGGGTCGGGCATCTCGACCGTGCGGTCCTTGTGCTCCACCGACTTCACGATGGCCGGGGTGACCTTCTTGCCGTGGTTGTCGAGGGTGGCGTAGACGCCGGCCATCTCCAGCGGGCTGGCGCCCATACTGCCCAGGGTCTGGGCGGGCACGGCCTGCACGCCCTCGGTGTCCATGCCGAGGTCGCCGGCGACCTTCATGACCTCGGACATGCCGACGTCGATGCCCATCTGCGCGAAGACGGAGTTGACGGACTTGTTCATCGCGTCCTGGACGGTGATGTCGTCGTAGTCGACGTCGTCCTCGTTGGGGGGCGCGAAGCCGACCTCGCGGTCGCCGTCCATCACGGGGCGCTCGCTCGTGCCGTCGTAGATCGTGTTGGCCGTGATCGGCACGCCGTCCTGCGTCTCGGCGTCCTGGTCCACGGCCGCGGCGAGGATCACCGGCTTGAAGGTGGAGGCGGGCTGGTAGTCGTCACGGGTGGCGTTGTTCGTGTAGTGCTTCACGTAGTCCACGCCGCCGTACATCGCCAGGACCGCGCCCGTCTTCGGGTCCACGGAGACGGCACCGGCCTGGACGTCGGCGTCGACCTCGCGCTTCTCGGGGTCCAGCTTGCTGGTGAGCTTGGCCTTGACCGCCTTCTCCAGCTCGGCCTGCTTCTTCTTGTCGACGTTGAGCGTGACGGTGTAGCCGCCCAGGTCCACCAGGGCCTTGGCCTGCTCCATGTCCTCGGCGGCGCCCTGGGCGACGAGCTGCTTCTTGAGCGAGTAGTTGGCGGCCTCGACCAGGTACCCGGTCTGCCCCTCCATCCCGGCGGCGGCCTTGGGCTCCTTGGGCTCCGGGAACGTCATGCCCCCGCGGTCGGACCCGCTCAGCCAGCCCTCGCCGACCATGTTGTCCAGGACGTAGTTCCAGCGCTCCTGGACGAGCTTCTTGCCGGTCTCGCTGGCGATCGCCCAGTCGTACTGGTTCGGCGCCTGGAGCAGCGCGGCGAGGTACGCGCCCTGCTCGACCGTCAGCTCCTCCGCGTCGACGCGGTAGTAGGCCTGCGCGGCGGCCTGGATGCCGTAGGCGCCACGGCCGTAGTAGCTGGTGTTGATGTAGCCGGCGAGGATGTAGTCCTTGGGCTTCTCCCGGTCCAGCTTCAGGGAGATGACCAGTTCCTTCAGCTTGCGCGTGACCGTCTGTTCCTGGGACAGGTAGTAGTTCTTGACGTACTGCTGGGTGATCGTCGAACCGCCCTGCGCGCCCTTGCCGGAGAGCGTGTTGAGCACACCGCGCGCGGTGCCCTTGAGGTCGACGCCGGAGTCCTTGTAGAAGGTCTTGTTCTCGGCGGCGACGAAGGTGCGCTGGACCTCCTTGGGCACCTTGGCCAGGTCGACGATCTCACGGTTGCGCTCGCCCGTGCGGGCCATGATGCTGCCGTCGCTGTACTTGTAGACGTTGCTCTGCAGCTCCGCCTCGGGATTCCCCTCGGGGATCTCGATCACCATGTACAGGACGATGAAGGCGCCCATGCCGAGCAGGCAGAGGCCGAAGAAGGTGCCGAGGACCTTCTTCCAGGTGAAGAACCTGCGTATGCCGCTCTTCCCGCCCGCGCCCGACGGACGGCGGCGTTTCGGCGCCGCGCGGCGGCCACCGCGCTGTCGCGCTTTTCTCTCTTCCGCTCGTCCCATGGGTCCGATCCGCTCCGCTTCGTTCATGTGCGCTCACGTGTCACACAGGTTCGCCGCTCACATCAGCTCAGAAAGCTAACACCGGGAGATGTGGCAAACGGCTGCCGATCCGGCCTTGTACGGACGTGAGAATCAGCACCCGCTCCCAAGGAACCGACGTACGAGAGGGGTCAAGGGTTGCCATCACGAGGTAAAGTGATATCACTTAGCTAGACCGAAGATAGTCGCCGGGGCGTGCGCGAGCGCGCCCCGCGAGAACGGGGGACCCCTCATGTCCGCACACGACGCGCACGACACCTCGCAGGTCACGGCGGATGTGCCCGAGATGCCGGCACCACGGGTGCGCGAGATACAGGCGCACAGCATCGGCGGCGGCCTGGCGCTGCTGCTGGGACTGATCGGGCTGATCGCCGGCGCCGGCCTGCTCGCCGCCGCCACGGCGGTCGACTCGTCGGGAGGCAAGGCGGCATTGATCATCCCGGGCGTCGTGATCGCCCTGGCCGCCTTCCTCGCGATGTCCGGGCTGAACATGGTGGCGCCGGGCGAGGCCCGGGTGGTGCAGCTCTTCGGGCGGTACCGGGGGACGATCCGGCAGGACGGGCTGCGCTGGGTGAACCCGCTCACCTCGCGCACCAAGATCTCCACGCGGGTGCGCAACCACGAGACGGCCGTCCTGAAGGTGAACGACGCCTACGGCAACCCGATCGAGCTTGCCGCCGTCGTGGTGTGGCGGGTGGAGGACACCGCACAGGCCACCTTCGAGGTGGACGACTACATCGAGTTCGTCTCCACCCAGACCGAGGCGGCCGTGCGGCACATCGCCATCGAGTACCCCTACGACGCCCACGACGAGGACGGCCTCTCGCTGCGCGGCAACGCCGAGGAGATCACCGAGAAGCTCGCCGTCGAGCTGCACGCGCGCGTGGAGGCGGCCGGCGTGCAGATCATCGAGTCCCGCTTCACGCACCTCGCGTACGCGCCGGAGATCGCCTCCGCGATGCTCCAGCGGCAGCAGGCCGGCGCGGTGGTCGCGGCACGGCGGCAGATCGTGGACGGCGCGGTCGGCATGGTCGAGGCGGCGCTCGCCCGGATCAGCGAGCAGGGGATCGTGGAGCTGGACGACGAGCGCAAGGCGGCGATGGTGTCCAACCTGATGGTCGTGCTCTGCGGGGACCGCGCCGCCCAGCCGGTCCTGAACACGGGGACGCTCTACCAGTGACGACCTCACCCGAGGGTTCCCCGTCCGAGGCCCGGCCGCCCGGCGGCCTCCCGGCCGGGGGCCCGGCCCCGAAGCGCCGGCCGCAGCAGCGCAAGCAGGTGCTGCTGCGACTGGACCCCCAGGTGTACGAGGCGCTGGCCCGCTGGGCGGGCGACGAGCTGCGCTCGGCCAACGCCCAGATCGAGTTCCTGCTCCGCAGGGCACTCTCGGAGGCGGGCCGGCTGCCCTCGGACACCGGACCACTGCCCCGCCGGGGCCGTCCTTCCCGGGGCCGGGGACCGGGCCCCGGGACGGGCGCGGGACCGGGGACGAGCCCGCCCCCCTCACCCCCCTCCTGACGAAAGCCGGGCAGGCCGGGCCGCCTCGCCCCACTCCACCTCACCTCCCCGAGGCGCGGCGTCCGGCGTGGCACAACCGTGACAATCGGCCCCGACCTGCACTCCCGTACGCGCCGCCACAGGCTCTGCACACGACGTATACATAGCGCGTATACACCGTGTGTAGAGTGATCGGCATGTCCATCGGTCACACCCTCCTGGGGCTCCTGGAGTCCGGGCCACGCCACGGTTACGACCTGAAGCGTGCCTTCGACGAGAAGTTCGGTCACGACCGGCCGCTGCACTACGGCCAGGTCTACTCGACGATGTCCCGCCTGCTGAAGAACGGCCTCGTCGTCGTCGACGGCATCGAGGCGGGCGGCGGCCCCGAGCGCAAGCGGTACGCGATCACCGACGCGGGGATCACCGACGTACAGCGGTGGCTCGCCACGCCCGAGAAGCCCGAGCCGTACCTCCAGTCGACGCTGTACACCAAGGTCGTCCTCGCACTGCTCACCCACCGCGACGCCGCCGACGTCCTCGACACGCAGCGCTCGGAGCACCTGCGCAGCATGCGCATCCTCACCGACCGCAAGCGCAAGGGCGACCTCGCCGACCAGCTGATCTGCGACCACGCCCTGTTCCATCTCGAGGCCGACCTGCGCTGGCTGGAACTGACCGCCGCGCGCCTCGACAAGCTCCGTGAGGCGGTAACCCGATGACTCCCCCCGCAGGTTCGCTGCTCTCGGCCGAGCAGCTGCGCAAGGCCTACGGCCCGACCCTCGCCCTGGACGGCGCGGAGTTCTCCATCCACCCCGGCGAGGTCGTCGCCGTGATGGGCCCCTCCGGGTCCGGCAAGTCGACGCTGCTGCACTGCCTCGCCGGCATCGTGCCGCCCGACTCGGGGACGATCACGTACGGCGGGCGGGAGCTGTCCGGCATGAGCGACGCCCAGCGCAGTGCGCTGCGCCGCTCGGACTTCGGGTTCGTCTTCCAGTTCGGGCAGCTCGTGCCGGAGCTGACGTGCGTGGAGAACGTCGCCCTTCCGCTGCGTCTGAACGGCACCCCCCGCAAGGAGGCCGAGCGGACCGCGCTGACCTGGATGCAGCGCCTCGAGGTCGACGACCTGAGGAAGAAGCGGCCCGGCGAGGTCTCCGGCGGCCAGGGGCAGCGGGTCGCGGTGGCGCGGTCGCTGGTCACCAGCCCCCGCGTGCTCTTCGCCGACGAGCCGACCGGCGCCCTGGACTCCCTCAACGGCGAACGCGTCATGGAACTCCTCACGGACGCCGCCCGCACCACCAACGCCGCCGTCGTCCTCGTCACGCACGAGGCGCGGGTGGCCGCCTACTCCGACCGGGAGATCGTCGTACGGGACGGCAAGTCCCGGGACATGGAGCGCGCCGTATGAGCGTGCGGCAGTGGAGCCGGGACCTGGCCATGGGCGTCCGCTTCGCCTTCACCGGCGGGCGCGAGGGGTGGACCCGGGCCGTGCTGACGGCCGTCGGCGTCGGGCTCGGCGTGGCGCTGCTCCTGCTGACGACGGCGGTCCCGAACGCGCTCGAAGTCCGGCACGACCGGGAGGCGGCGCGCTCCGACATCACCTTCAGCTCCGAGCAGATACCGAAGGCGAACGACACGCTCGTGGTCGCCAGGCTCGACGCGAACTTCCGCGACGACGACGTCCGGGGCCGGGCGCTGGACCCCGACGGGCCGCGGGCACCGCTGCCGCCGGGGGTGGACGAGTTCCCGGCGGTGGGCGAGATGGTGGTCTCCCCCGCGCTGAGGGAGCTGCTGGAGTCGGACTCCGGCGCGCTGCTGCGTGAACGGCTGTCGGACCGGATCGTCGGCACGATCGGGGAGAGCGGGCTGATCGGCTCGGCCGAACTCGCCTTCTACCGGGGCGCGGAAGGGCTCGAGCAGCACATCGATCCCGGCCGGATCGAGCGTATCGACCGGTTCGGCGACCCGGACCCGGGGGAGGAGCAGTCCGACCCGGTGCTGCTCCTGCTGGTCCTCGTCGTCTTCGTGGTGCTGCTGACACCGGTCGCGGTCTTCATCGCCGCCGCCGTACGGTTCGGCGGCGAGCGGCGGGACCGGAGGCTCGCGGCACTGCGTCTGGTGGGCGCCGACGGCCGCATGACCCGGCGCGTCGCCGCCGGCGAGGCGATGGCGGGCGCGATCCTCGGGCTGGTCTTCGGCACCGGGTTCTTCCTGGTCGGGCGTCAGCTCGCGGGCACGGCCGAGGTGTACCGCATCAGCGTGTTCCCGAGCTATCTCAACCCCTCGCCGCTGCTGGCCCTGCTGGTCGCGGTGGCGGTGCCGGCGGCGGCGGTGCTGGTGACGCTGTTCGCGCTGCGCGGGGTGGTCATCGAACCGCTCGGCGTGGTCCGCGCGGGCCGCCCGGCCAGGCGCCGGCTGTGGTGGCGGCTGCTGCTGCCGCTGGCCGGACTGGCCATGCTCTACCCGATGGTCGGCAACGGGCGCGAGAACGGCGACTTCAACCAGTACCTGGTGACCGGCGGTGTCGTGCTGCTCCTGGTCGGCGTGACCGCGCTGCTGCCGTGGATCGTGGAGACCGTCGTCGCCCGGCTCGGTTCCGGCGGCGTGGCCTGGCAGTTGGCCGTGCGCCGGCTGCAGATGAGCAGCGGCACGGCGGCCCGCATGGTCAACGGCATCGCCGTGGCCGTCGCCGGGGCGATCGCGCTGCAGATGCTCTTCGCCGGTGTGGACGACGACTACACCAGGTCCACCGGGCAGGACGTGTCGTGGGCTCAGATGGAGGCGGTCCTGCCGAGCGAGGTGCCGGCGGCGCAGGCGGCCGACGAGTTCCGGGACACCGAGGGCGTGACGGCGGTCTACGGCTACTCCGAGGGCTACCTCGGCGACCGCCCCCGGACCCCGGACCACGGCACGATGATGACCGTGGGCGACTGCGCGTCGCTGCGGGAGATCGCCCGCCTGACCTCCTGTGAGGACGGGGACGTGTTCGCCGTCCACGGTGCCGAGTGGGACACCGGGGAGGACATGACGAAGCTGGCCGCGCCGGGCCGGAAGCTGTACCTGGACCCGACCTACGAGGGCGGCCCGAAGGGCCGGGAGATCCCCTGGACGGTGCCGCAGGGCGTCAAGGCGGCGAAGCCGCTTCAGCGCCTGCTGGCCGGGATCGACCGGGGCGGCTTCCTGATCACGCCGAAGGCGATGCCGGCCACGCTCGCGCCCGGCCTGACCGGGCACGCCTACCTCAAGCTGGACGACTCGGTGGCGGACGTGCACGACCGGGTACGCAACTCCGCGGCGGCCCTCCATCCGCTGACGGACACCATGACGTGGTCGGCGACGGAGCGGACCGGCCGGTTCGACGCCATCCGCACCGGTCTGTTCGTCGGGGCGGCGTGTGTGCTGGCGCTGATCGGCGCGAGTCTGCTGGTCTCGCAGCTGGAGCAGCTGCGCGAGCGGAAGAAGCTGCTGTCGGCCCTGGTCGCCTTCGGCACCCGGCGCCGCACACTGAGCATGTCGGTGCTGTGGCAGACCGCTGTCCCCATCGCGCTGGGCCTGCTGCTGGCCGTGGTGGTGGGCCTGACGCTGGGCACGGTGCTCCTGAAGATGACGTCCACCCCGGTCGGCGTCGACTGGGCCGGCGTCCTCGCCATGACGGGCATCGGCGCCGCGGTCGTCCTGGTGGTGACCCTCTTGAGTCTGCCGCCGCTGCTGCGGCTGATGCGGCCGGAGGGCCTGCGCACGGAGTGACTCCGCCGGTGCGTGGTGCCGGCCGGGCGCCGTGATCGACCCGCGTCCGCTCGGGTGGTCGAACCGCCTCCGCTCAGGTGGCCGACGCCTCCGCTCGGGTGGTCGACCCGCCTCCGCCCGGTGGCCCGACCCGCCTCCGCCCGGTGGCCGACCCGCCTCCGCTCAGTCGTGGACCGTCCGGACCGGCAGGTCCCCCATCGCCTCCCGCAGGGCCGCCGCCAGTTCCTCGTACTCCGCGGCACGCGCCGCGCCCGTGCGCATGGCGAGGGCGACGCGGCGGGTGGGGGCCGGGTCGGCGAAGGAGCCGGTGAGGAGCTGGCTGGAGCGGGACGTCTCCACGCGGACCGCCGTGCGCGGCAGCAGCGTCACCCCGAGGCCGCCCGCGACCAGCTGCACCAGCGTCGACAGGCCGGCGGCCGACGTCGTCGCGGGGACACCCGCGCGCCCCGCCTCCCGGCAGATGTCGAGCGCCTGGTCGCGCAGGCAGTGCCCCTCGTCGAGCAGCAGCAGCTTCAGTTCGCGCAGCACCGAGCGCTCGATGCCCTCCCGGCCGCCGAGCCGGTGGTCGAGCGGGGTGACGAGCACGAAGTCCTCGTCGAAGAGGGGGAGCTCCGTGACACCGGGGACGCCGAGCGGCACCGCCAGCAGGAGCAGGTCGAGGCGGCCGGTCGTGAGACCGTCCAGCAGGCTCGCCGTCTGCTCCTCGTGGACCTGGAGGTCCAGGTCCGGATAGCGGTCGTGGACCAGGCGCAGCACCGTCGGCAGCAGATACGGCGCCACCGTGGGGATGACCCCGAGCCGCAGCGCGCCGGTGAACGGCGCCCGTACCGCCGCCGCCTCCTCCAGCAGCGCGCCGACCTCCGCCAGTACCGCCTTCGCCCGGACCGCGAGCCGTTCACCGGCGGGCGAGAGCAGGACCTTGCGCGTCGTACGCTCCAGCAGGGTGACCCCCAGCGTCTCCTCCAGCGCGGAGACCGCGCCCGAGAGCGCGGGCTGGCTCATACCGATCGCGGCGGCGGCGTCGCGGAAGTGCAGGTGCTCGGCGACCGCGGCGAATGCCCTCAGCTGGGCGAGGCTGGGCTGCCTCTTCCTACCTGCCACTCATAATCACCTCCGATCAACTCGACCGAGTGTAGCTATTTCACTAATCAATGCACCTTGTGCCAACATCAACAACGTCCAACCCATGGGAAACACTCGCAAAATGGGTGTTTCTTCGCTGCATTTATTGGAGAGCGTGTGCTCACTGTCGGTGACAAGTTCCCCGAGTTCGAACTGACCGCCTGCGTCTCGCTGGAGAAGGGCAAGGAGTTCGAAACGATCGACCACAAGACCTACGAGGGCAAGTGGAAGGTCGTTTTCGCCTGGCCCAAGGACTTCACCTTCGTGTGCCCGACCGAGATCGCCGCCTTCGGCAAGCTGAACGACGAGTTCGCCGACCGTGACGCCCAGGTGCTCGGCTTCTCCGGCGACTCCGAGTTCGTGCACCACGCCTGGCGCAAGGACCACCCGGACCTGACCGACCTGCCGTTCCCGATGATGGCGGACTCCAAGCACGAGCTGATGCGCGACCTCGGCATCGAGGGCGAGGACGGCTTCGCCAAGCGCGCCGTGTTCATCGTGGACCAGAACAACGAGATCCAGTTCACCATGGTGACCGCGGGCTCGGTCGGCCGGAACCCGAAGGAGGTCCTGCGGGTCCTCGACGCCCTGCAGACCGACGAGCTCTGCCCGTGCAACTGGAGCAAGGGCGACGAGACCCTGGACCCGGTCGCGCTGCTGGCCGGGGAGTGATCTGAGATGTCGCTCGACTCCCTGAAGTCCGCCGTACCGGACTACGCCAAGGACCTGAAGCTCAACCTGGGCTCGGTCATCGGCAACTCGGACCTCCCGGCGCAGCAGCTGTGGGGCACCGTGCTGGCGACCGCCATCGCCTCGCGTTCCCCGATCGTGCTGCGCGAGCTGGAGCCGGAGGCGAAGGCGAACCTCTCGCCGGAGGCGTACTCGGCCGCCAAGTCGGCCGCCGCCGTCATGGCGATGAACAACGTCTTCTACCGCACCCGGCACCTGCTGTCGGACCACGAGTACGGCACCCTGCGCGCCGGTCTGCGGATGAACGTCATCGGCAACCCGGGCGTCGACAAGGTCGACTTCGAGCTGTGGTCCTTCGCGGTGTCCGCCATCAACGGCTGCGGCATGTGCCTGGACTCGCACGAGCAGGTGCTCCGCAAGGCCGGTGTGGACCGCGAGACGATCCAGGAGGCGTTCAAGATCGCCGCCGTGGTCGAGGCCGTCGGCGTCACGCTGGACGCCGAGGCGGTCCTGGCCGCCCAGTAGTCCCGCGGCGCGGAACACGGCTACGGGCCCCGTTCACCCTGAGGGTGGGCGGGGCCCGTCGCCGTCGTGCGGGCCGCTACGCCGGGGAGGTGTCCGACGGCGGCTCGGACCCGGAGGACGCCGACGGGGGGTCCGTCGTCGAGGCCGCCGGGGTCGCCGGGGACGCGTCCGTGGACGTCGCCCCGCGCGGCTTCGGCGCCTGCCGCACGGCGGCCTCGCGGGAGTACGCCCGCAGATAGCCCACGACGGTGTTGGTCACCGCCACCAGCGGTACGGCGACCACCGCGCCGCCGATGCCGGCCACCATGCCGCCGGCGGTCACCGACAGCACCACCGCCAGCGGATGGACCCGTACCGCGCGCCCGAGGATGAAGGGCTGCAGGATGTGGCCCTCGATCTGCTGCACCACCAGCACCACGACGAGGGTCATGACCGCGGCGAACATGCCCTGCGTCACCAGCGCCACGACGACCGCGAGCGCGCCCGACATGACCGCGCCGATGAGCGGGATGAAGGCGAACAGGAAGATGAACACGGCCAGCGGGACGGCCATCGGCACGTCCAGGAAGTAGATGCCGAGGCCGATGAAGATGGCGTCGATCAGCGCCACTATCACCGTGCCGCGCACGTACGCCGTCAGCGTCCGCCACGCCCGCGGACCGGCACCGGCCACGGCCGGCCGGGCCGCCGCCGGCACCAGCTTCAGCGTCCAGCGCCAGATGCGCTTGCCGTCGTAGAGCAGGAAGAGCGTCGAGAAGGCGGCCAGCAGGATGCCCGTGAGCGCCTCGACGACGACCGTGACGCCCTCGAGACCGGCGGACGTTATCTGGTCGGTGTTGGCGCCGACCGCCTCGCGCAGGTTCTTGGCGATCTCGTTGATCTGCTTGTCGGTGACGTGGAACGGGCTGTTCAGCAGCCAGTTGCGCAGCTCGTCGATGCCGTCCTGGACCTGGTCGGAGAGGTTGTCGATGTTCTCCATGACCTGCCAGGTGACGAACCAGCCGATCAGCCCCATCACCACGAACCCGAGGATCGCGGTCAGGGCGGTGGCCGGCCCCCGGGGCACCCCGTGCCGGCGCAGCCACGCCACGGTCGGCTGGAGCAGTGCCGTGATCAGCAGCGCGATCACGAACGCCAGCACCACCAGTTGCACGGCGCTGATGACCCGCATCAGCACCCACACGGTGCCGGCGAGGACCAGCAGCCGCCACCCGGCCTCCGCGGCGACCCGTACGCCCCAGGGCACGGCCTGCGCCGGGTCGGGCCGGGACTGGAGCACGCGCTGTTGCGACGCGGAGCCGGGCTCCGGATGCGTGTCCTCCGGTGACAGTGACGGTGAAGGCGGCACGTGGTCGGCGGCCGGAGCCGGTCCGTCGTCGGAGCCCTCCTGCCGGTCTTCTTCGCGGCGCTGGTCCAGCCGCTCGCTCATCCGCGTCAGTCCGGCGCCGAGCCGACCGAGCCACCCTGGCACTCGAGACATGATCCGTCCTCTTCCCCCGTCTCTCCCCACCACTCCCCCCTGGAGTCGTTTTCGCTCCGACCGTACATGGCGGGAGCGCGAAAGCCCCTCACCGTAGGACGGTGAGGGGCTGCGCGAGGTTGAGCGGTGGGCCTGAGCGGTGGACCGCGCCGGGCGGGCTCAGTACCAGTGGTTGGCCTGCCAGAAGCTCCAGGCCTCGCACGGGCTGCCGTAGCGGTTGTCCATGTAGTTGAGGCCCCACTTGATCTGGGTGGCCGGGTTGGTCCGCCAGTCGGCGCCCGCGGAGACGTACTTGCCCGCCGGCAGTGCCTGGAAGAGACCGTAGGCGCCGGAGGACGGGTTGACCGCCTTGTAGTTCCAGCTGGACTCGTGGTCGACGATGTTGCTGAAGCACTGCCACTGGCCGCTGGGCACCATCGAGCGGGCCATCGCCTGGATCTGGCTGACGCTGTAGGAGCTCTGGACGGCGAAGCTGGTGGCGTCGCGCTGGGCGTCGCGGCTGGCCGCTTTCCTCGCGTCCTCCCGCTTCTTGGCCGCCTTGGCCGCCTCCTTGGCCTTCTCCTGCTTGGCCACAGCGGTCTTGGCGGCCGCCTTGCGGGCCGCCTCCTCGGCGTCCTTCCTGGCGCTCGCGTCCGCGGCGATGGCCTGTACGTCGGCCTGCTGCGTCAGGGACGCGGTCTGCACCTGCGCCTGCTCGCCCATGGGGATGTCCGCAAGCAGCGTCGTACCGGCTGCTGTCGCCTCCGCGTCGTTGTTCTGCGCGGTGCTGCCCGAGGCAACGCCGACGACGCTTCCGACTGCGGTGACCGCCGTGGCCGAGGCCACTGCGAATCCCCGGACCGAGATCCGGCTCACACGGTTTCCTTCCAGCATCGCCCGCTTCGGTGACCCTCGCGGACGCAATCGTGCCCCTGGCGCTGGCCTCCCCAACTACGGGTCACGGGAGGCACGGACCCGGTGGGCAACTCCCCTGCGGGGGAGCGCCGCGTGGTGCTCGGGCGGCATACGACGCTGCTATGGAGTTGAGTCTGGTGCTTCTGTGGCGCCGTACCGCTGGGGGTACGGCTGTGTCGTATGCGGGGCCTGACAGGAAGGAGACTCTGCCGTAACCCGCCGGGGTGAGGCAATTCTGTGCCGCGTGTGAAAGCTCACATCTCGTTTGCGCCAGGGGATTTCCGGAAATCCCCGCACGCGAAGGCGCCGCCCGGCTAGGCTCTCGGCCTTTCCGAACGGCGCCGGCTTCCCGGTAACCGGCCCTTGACGGGTCGGAGTCCGCGGAAGTGTCAGATGTGGCCGTCCTCCAGCATTTCGGTCACAAGTGCCGCGATCTGGGACCTCTCGGAGCGCGTCAGGGTGACGTGCGCGAAGAGCGGATGCCCCTTCAGCTTCTCGATGACGGCGACGACTCCGTCGTACCGCCCCACCCGCAGGTTGTCCCGCTGTGCCACGTCATGGGTGAGTACGACCCGCGAGTTGGCCCCGATCCGGGACAGCACGGTCAGCAGGACGTTCCGCTCCAGCGACTGGGCCTCGTCCACGATCACGAACGCGTCGTGCAGCGAGCGGCCGCGGATGTGGGTGAGCGGGAGGACCTCCAGCATGCCGCGGGCGGTGACCTCCTCGATGACCTCCCGGCTGGTGACCGCCGACAGCGTGTCGAAGACCGCCTGCGCCCAGGGGCTCATCTTCTCGGCCTCGGAGCCGGGCAGGTAGCCGAGCTCCTGCCCGCCCACGGCGTACAGCGGGCGGAAGACCATCACCTTCTGGTGCTGCCGGCGCTCCAGCACGGCCTCGAGCCCCGCGCACAGCGCCAGCGCCGACTTGCCGGTGCCGGCCCGGCCGCCCATCGACACGATCCCGACGTCCGGGTCGAGGAGCAGGTCGAGCGCGATCCGCTGCTCGGCGCTGCGGCCCTTGATACCGAACGCCTCCCGGTCGCCGCGCACGACGCGGACACTGCCGTCGGGCGTGACCCGGCCGAGGGCCTTGCCGCGCTCCGACTGGATGGTCAGGCCGGTGTGCACGGGCAGTTCGGCGGCCTCGGGGACGTATACGCGTCCCTCCTCGAAGAGGATGTCCACCTGCTCGCCGGGCAGGGTCAGTTCGGACATGCCGGTCCAGCCGGAGGCGTCCGTGATGGCGAGCTCGGCCCGGTACTCCTCGGCGAGCAGGCCGACGGAGGACGCCTTGATCCTGAGCGGGAGGTCCTTCGAGACGACGGTGACGTCGTATCCCTCCGCCTGCAGATTGCGGGCGACCGCGAGGATGCGGGAGTCGTTGTCCCCCAGGCGGTAGCCGGTGGGCAGCACGCTGGGGTCCGAGTGGTTGAGCTCGACACGCACGGTGCCGCCGAGATCCCCGATCGGAATGGGGGCGTCGAGGCGACCGTGCCGCACCCGGAACTCGTCGAGCAGGCGCAGGGCCTGCCGTGCGAAGTAGCCGAGTTCGGGATGGTGCCGCTTGGCCTCCAGCTCGGTGACCACGACGATCGGGAGCACGACCTCGTGCTCGTCGAAGCGGTTCAGAGCGTTCGGGTCGGCCAGCAGGACGCTGGTGTCGAGAACGTAGGTGCGCCTATCGGGCTTGTGGCGCTTTGTGCTGGTCACCACGGAAGGACGTACCCCCTCGGAAGAGGTCGGGGAGCGACGGAGTGGACGCTGGTCCGGGAGGGCGGGAACGAGCCGACCGGTCGACGGCCGCCCTGCACTGGCGCGGGCCGTGAACCGGCCCTCCGCCGCGTCTTCCGTGCCGCGACTGCACGGTGGGGCTGGTGCAAAGGGCCTCCCGGGCGGACGGCTCCGGCCGTCCGCTGAGATCCGACACCCGTGGTTCGGGCGTCGACCTGCTTGGTTTATGCCCTCGAACAAGCGCCGCCATGCCACGGCACAGGACGGCGCACCGGTGAACTCCTTGTGACGGACGTCCCGCCAGGAGGCTGCGGCGCGAGGTGCCGCGCGGGGAGCGAGGCGCGGGCCGGGCGCGGACGGAGGAGCGGGCGGCGCCCGGAGGGTGGGGCGCACGGGGCAACGAGGAGCGGGGCCGCGGGGGTGGCGGAGCAGGGCCCGGAGGGAGGGGAGGAGCGGGGCCGGGGAGATGGCGGGAGCGCGGGGGCCGGCCGGCGGAAGGAGCGGGCGCCGGGGCGAGGACGGAGCGGGCGCCGGGCCGAGGCAGAAAAAACGGGCCGGTCCGTGGGGGGGAGACGGACCGGCCCGAGGGGGGGTTTCCACCATAACCCTTTGTAAGTGATGCTGCGTGCATCGGCGTGCCACAACTACTCTCCGAAGTCGCCCGGCGACGCCCGGAAGGCCGCGGAGGCACTCATTCCGCCCTGAATCATGGCCAGAACACAGTGAACCCATGGTTGAGCAGGGCGTCCGGTGGGGCCGGAGGGACGCGCGGAGCGGATCGGGAACGGATGCGGAGCGGGCTCGGTGCGCGCCGGAACCCGGCCGGCGGACCGCCCCCGCTTCCCCCCACCGGGTGAACCCACCGGCGAGCGCCCGCTTGACCGGGCACCGCGCAGCCCCCTCCACTGCACGGTGCCGCACGCGCAGCTTTGCTCACGCGAATTACCTGGGCCAGAACCTATGTGATCGGGCAGGGAGCGATCGACCCCAGGAGGGCCATGACGCATAACGATGTGGAAACCCTGTGAGGATCAAAGGGCGATTCCCTCCCCTCTCTCCGGGCGCGCGGATATTCGCGAAGGTACGTCGCATACGCCCCGAAGATCCGCCGTACCCGATCCCCGTGGAGCCGCGGACCGCACCGCTCCCCGCCTGACGTCACCCCCCGACGAAGACGCCGCGGATCAGGCGGACCGCGTCCGGTGCTCGACTGCCCGAACAGCATTTCTTGGCCAAGTCTGCCCGAACGGGCGCGTCTGTCGCCGATGCGGCGGGCGTGCCCGCGTCGTCGGCCGGGCAAAGGCCCTAGCGGTGTGGTTTGCGGGCGTCGAAGAGGTGGCGCGTGCTGTGGGCGACGAAGGGGCCTTCGGTCTCGATGCGGTCGTGCAGGTCGCGCAGTCGGTCGCGGTACCCCTCGACGGTGAAGCCGGGGACCATCCACACCACCTTGCGGAGGAAGTGGACGACGGCGCCGATGTCGTGGAACTCCATCCGCAGCCGCTCCGCCCGCAGGTCGACGACCTCCAGACCGGCCGCCTCGGCGTCGGCGCGTTCCCGGTCGGGACGGCGGTGGTTCCGGCTCTCCTGCGGCTGGGGCCCGAGGAAGTACTCGATGAGCTCGAAGACGCTGCCGGGGCCGACGTGCTGGGCGAAGTACGTGCCGCCGGGCGCGAGCACGCGGGTGATCTCGGACCAGTGCGGCTCGACGGGGTGCCGGCTCACGACCAGGTCGAAGGCTCCGTCCGCGAAGGGGAGGGGCGCGTCGTCGGGCGAGGCGACCACCGGGACGCCGCGGGGGCGGAGCAGCCGGGTGGCCGTGGCGACGTTGGGGGGCCAGCCCTCGGTGGCGACGACGAGCGGGGGGCGGTGAGGGGCGGCGGTTTCGAGGGCCTGGTCCAGGACCTCCCCTCCCCCGGTCTGCACCTCCAGTACGGCGGTGGCCCCGGTCAGCCGCGTGGCCATGGACCGCGCGTACCTCCAGGAGGGCCGGGCCTCGGTGGCCCGCCCCTCGAACCAGGAGAAGTCCCACCCCGCGGTGGGGACGGAGGCGCCTTCGGCGACGAGGTCGTCGAAGGCGCGGGGGTGCTGATGAGGCATGGAGGAGACGTCCGATCGACGTTGCGGGGGGCGGGGCGGGACCGGCGCGCGGGCCGTGGACCGGCGGTGGTCCCAGAGGTACTGCCCAGGGCCTAGACCACCAAGGGCCGGACCTCCTCGGCGGTGAACCGCACGAAGCCCTCCGGGTCGGGCTCGTCACCGGTCGGCTGGAGGATCACGGTGTCGGCCCCGGCCTCGGCCAGCCTCTCCACGGCCTCGGCGACGGCTCCCGCGTCCCCGGCGACACCGAGGTCCGGCACCGATCCGACGCCTTCGGCGACCAGCTCGGCCCGCAACCGCTCACCGGCGCCGGGCCCGGTGGCGGCCAGCAGATACACGACGACCTTGTGCGGCCCGGTCCGGCCGGCCGCCGCGCGCCCTTCGTCGATGAGCCTCCGGGCCTGACGCACCCCGTCGGGCGGGGTGTTCGCGGTGAGAACGGTCCCGTCGGCGGCCTCACCGGCGAGCCGCAGCGAACGGGGCCCGGTGGCCCCGGCGAGCACCTCGACGGCCTGCCCCGGCGGCCAGTCGAGCGCGACGTCGTCGAGCCGGACGTACCGTCCCTCGGTCGTCACCCGCTCACCGCCCAGCAGCGCCCGCAGGGCGAGGAGGTGTTCCCGCAGCAGGGTGACGGGCGACTCGGCCCGCGCGCCGACCTGCCCCATCCAGTCCTGCACACCGTGCCCGACGCCGAGGATCGCGCGGCCGGGGAACATCCGGTGCAGGGTGGCGGCCTCCATCGCGGTGACGGCCACGTTCCGCAACGGGACGGGCAGCAGCCCGACCCCGACCCGCACCCTCCCGGTCCAGGCGAGCGCGGCGGCAGCGGTGGAGATCCCACCCTCGCGGAAGCAGTCCTCCCACAGCCAGAGCTCCTCCAACCCGGCCTCGTCGGCGGCCCGCGCGACGGCACGCAGTCGTTCGGGGGCGAGCTGAGGGCGGAACACGGCACCGAGTCCAGTCATGGGATCTTCCTACCTTCGGCGGAGCTGCGGGGCAACGCCTTTCCCGCCGGGCGCACCGCGGTGGGCGGACCGCCCGCGCCTTCGCCGGGGCGGTGGCGTAGAAGCCGTATGCCTGGGCCGGCCGGCCCCGGGGCAGATACGTTCGGTGGGGCGGGGGCGGTGACGGGGTCGGGCTGCGGGAGGGGTACCGGTATGGGCCGGTGGCACGGGCGGGACGGGACGGGCGTGTTGGTGGTGGAAGGGGACGCCGACGGCGGGGGCGTACGCGTCCCGCTGGAGATCGCCGGCTCCTACCGCGCCCGCACCAAGGGCCTGCTGGGGAGGGACTCCGTCGACGGCGCGATGCTCCTGTCCCCCGCCAACAGCGTGCACACCTTCCGGATGCGGATCCCCATCGACGTCGCCTACCTCGACCGCCGGTTCGTGGTCATCGCCGTGCGGACCATGCGTCCGGGCAGGCTGGGCCTGCCCCGGCTGCGTTCCCGGCATGTGCTGGAGGCCGAGGCCGGGGCGATGAACGGGTGGGGAGTGAGGGCAGGGGTACGGGTCGAGGTCGTGGAAGCGTAGAGGGCGGACGGCGCCCGCCCGTCCGGCCCCGCGGCCACCCGCTCGCTCACCCGTCCCCGGCATGGCGACAGGCCCCGGCGTGCGGCAGCACCGCCCGCATACGGGTGCCGCCGGGGCGGCTCACGAGCGTCGCCTGAGCCCCCGTCACCGGCGCACGCCCGGACCACGCGTCCCAGCACATGCGGAGCGGCGCGGAGGGTGAGGCTGTAGCGGTGGGCACGGAGCGGGCGGTGGGCACGGAGCGGGCGGTGGGCACGGAGCAGGCGGTGGCGAGGAGAGGCACGGCGACTCCGCTCGTTCGATCCTGTTCAGTGGTGCCTGTCGACGACGGCACGGACGACGGCGGCGACCTCCTCGCGGTCGGTGGGCCGCGGGTCGACGGAGTTGTGGATGGAGAATCCCTCGACCAGCGCGTCCAGGGCCCGCGCGGTGAGCGGGTCGAAGTGCCTGGCCAGGGATTCCCGGCTGGCCCGCATCCAGGAGCGCATGACGGCGCGCACCTCGGGGTTGCGGGTGGCGAAGGCGTAGAGCTCGTAGCTGAGCAGGAGGTTGCGGTCGGTCCCCCAGACCTTGCCGCAGATGATCTCGACGACCGCCTCCTCGGCCTCCTGGCGGGTCCGCGCGGCCTCCAGAAGGGCGCCGTAGCGTGTGGAGACGGTCTCCGCGAGCCGGGTGAAGGCGTCGGCCAACAGGTGCTGCATGTCGTCGAAGTAGTAGGTGAGCGACCCGAGCGGCACACCCGCCGCCTCCGCGATCCTGCGGAAGGTCACCTTGATGGCGCCGTGCTCTGCGATGACGTCGAGCGCGGCGTCGAGGATGCGTTCGCGGCGCCGGGGGTCGTTGGGGCCACGCGTGCTGCCTGCCATCGCCGTTGTCCGCCTTGTCTTCTCGGTCGCCGACCCGATGTGTACATTTGTTCGTACTCGGTGGGTGACGCGGGATCGTCGCCCGCCTGTCCCCCATTGTCTCCAACACCGGCGGAGCCCTTCCTTGACAGACCGTGCCGTACGCCGACGCCGCCGGGCGCTGTACCTCTTCTTCTTCCTCAACGGCATCGCCATGTCCTCATGGATCACGCGCACCCCGGACGTCCGTGACCGTCTGGGCGTGTCCACGGGGCAGATGGGGCTGGTGCTGTTCGGTCTGTCCGTCGGCTCGATGGCCGGCATCCTCTGTTCCGGCCGTTTCGTGTCGCGTTTCGGGACCAGACCCGTGACGGCGCTCGGCACCCTGTTCGTCATCGCGAGCGTGGTCGTCGTGGGCGCGGGCAGCGCCCTCGGCTCCGCGCCCCTGGTCACCGCGGGGCTGTGCCTGTTCGGCCTGGGGGTCGGGTCGGGCGAGGTGGCGATCAACGTGGACGGTGCCGACGTGGAGCGGATCACCGGTACGGCGGTTCTGCCCACGCTGCACGGGTGCTTCAGCCTGGGCACCGTCATCGGCGGCCTGGCCGGCATGGCGGCCACCGCTGCGGCGTTCCCCGCCCACTGGCACCTCCTGGCGGTGGCCGCGGTGACGGCCGCGATCTTCGGGTACGCCATCGGTGCCGTCCCCGCCGGGACCGGGGTCCGTGCCGCGGCGCCCGCTGCGGACTCCACGAGGCCCGCGGCCTCGCAGGTGTGGAAGGACCGGCGGCTCCTGATGATCGGGGCCATCGTCCTGGCCATGGCTCTCGCCGAGGGCGCCGCCAACGACTGGCTGCCCCTGCTCATGGTCGACGGCCACGGTCTCGACGCCGCCGTCGGCTCGCTCGTCTTCGTGGGGTTCGCCGCTGCGATGACCCTGGGGCGCTTCGGCGGCACGTTCTTCCTCAACCGCTACAGCCGGGCGACCGTCGTGCGGGCCAGCGCGGTCTCCGGGGCCATCGGCCTGTGCCTGGTCATCTTCTCCGACAACGCCGCCGTGGCCGCGGCCGCCGTCCTGTTCTGGGGACTGGGCGCGTCCCTGGGCTTCCCGGTGGCCCTGTCGGCGGCGGGCGACTCGGGGCCCGACGAGACCGCCCGGGTCAGTCTCGTGGCGACGATCGGCTACATCGCGTTCCTGGTGGGGCCGCCCATGCTCGGCTTCCTGGGCGATCACTACGGACTGCGTCCGGCGATGGTCGTGGTCCTGGCATTCGTCGCCACGGCCGTCCTCGCGGCCCCTGCCGCCGGTACCCGCGCGTCCCGTCACCGCGAAGCCGATACGGGCGTCCCCGTCGACCTCGTTGTGGACCGGCCGGGGCAGCGCACCGAGGGATGATCGCGTGACCGGCGCACGTGAGGACGGTGACGCGGCCCTGGCCCGGTCCGCTCGCGCCGCCCTTGGACCGGCCGTCGGCGTGCATCACCGCGCATTCGATCTCGTGCGGGCCGACCTCGGTCGTGAAGACGGGCGGGACGTCGGCCGATCCAGTGGCCCGGTGGTCGGCCCGCTCCAGGGGACCGACCACCGGCCGTCACTGATCCGTCCCTCGATTACCTGACCTGGAAGCCGAAGACGCGGTAGGTGTCAGCGCCGGTGAAGGGAGCCGACGTGTGGGGCTCGAGCAGGTTGACCTCCCACCCCGAGCCCGTCGTCCAGAACAGGACCACCTCGTTGGCGCCCGAGTAGAAGGAGATGACGTTCTCCAGGTTGAGGGGGACGCTGCCGGGGTTCTCCCAGCACCGGGTGTGCTCCGCGCCGTTCTGTACGTACGTCACCGCGACATGGTCGTCGCTGGTGCCGCAGTTGACCTCGTCGGTGGCGAACGCGGGTGTTCCCGAGAGTGCGGTGGTCAGCGCGACGGCCGCCAGGGCACCCAGGGCTAATCTGGACCGACTCTTCATCTGCTGCGGTTCCTCTCCATCAGTGTTTCGAGGGACGAGCTTCGACCGTATTTTCGGTGCTTGGTGAGCAGATATTCAAGAGTTCAACCAAATCTCGCGAGTGAGCCGGCCGTCACCGGCGGGCCTCCCGCTCGGAGACAAGGTCTGACTGCGGGGTCGGAGGCCGGCGCGGCGGCGTAGTTGCCTGCGGGGCGCGCGAAAGCCCGAGGCTGGTGGCGCGGCTTACCGGGCCTCGCAGAGGTGACGCGCGTTGTGGGCGACGAAGGGCCTCCGGCCTCGAACGCAGCCGCTCGGGGGCGGGGGCGATGACCGGGTGGGGAGTGCGGGACGGGGCACGAGTGACGGTCGTGGCCGGACAGCGAAGCGGGCCCGGGGGCACCGGGCCCGCCTCCCCTCGTGGCGGGCGATCAGTCACGCCTCTCGGCCGCCGACGTAGCCGGACGCTCCGGCACGCGGCAGGACCGCCCACATGCGGGTACCGCCGCCCGGCTCGCGGGCGTCGCCGAAGCCCCAGTCGCCGGCGCACGCCCGGACCACGCAGCCCAGCACGCGCAGGGCGGCCCGGCGCCGGGTGTCGCAGGCGGTGGCGAGGCGGGAATTGATGTGGCGCGGGTGGCCGTCGTAGAGGACCACCCGCAGCGTGCCGTCGCGATAGCGCAGGGACAAGTACACCTCCGAGGCCGACGCGAAGGCGCAGGCGCAGGCGGTCAGTTCACTTGCCACCTGTACCGCCGCGTCGGTCATGCCGACGAGACCGTGGGTTCGCAGGACCGTACGGGTCGCGGCACGCACGACGGCCGGGCTGCACGGGGAGGCGGGGACGGTGAGGCTGTAGGCGAGGGCTTCCGGAGGCGGAGGCACCGACGGTACGTCCGAGAGGGCCGGAACGTGGCACGCGGTGGCGAGCAGGGGCATGGCAACTCCCTTGGGCAGCGAGTGCGTTGGTCTGCCGTCCGGTGACCCGTCCCCCTGACGCGTGACCACCCTCCCAGGGCGGGCAGGAGAGTGCGGGCGGGCGCGCGTGATGCGTTTCCGGACAGCAGCGCTTTGCGACTGATCTATCACCGACTGTAAGGTCGTGAGTGCCACAGTGTCCAAGAGAATAGAGATAATTACCCCCAAAGGCTGATGGACCTCCGAGACGGTAAACAGCAGACTGGTGCCCGGCACGGCACGAGATGGGGGCGGTATGGCGACGCGAAGCACGCCGACAGTGCGGCAGAAGAGACTGGGAGCCGAGTTGCGCAAAATGCGCCTCGCGGCGGGAGCCAGCACCGAGTACGCGGCTGGACTGCTCGGCATCGATCGGACCCGGCTGTCCAACATGGAGTCGGGTATCCGCCCCTTCTCGCCGGAGCGCATCCGAACTCTCGCCTGCAACTACGCCTGCCCGGACGCAAGTTACGTCAATGCACTGGTCACCATGGCCAAGCACCGAGAACGCGGGTGGTGGGAGCACTACCGGGGCACACTGCCCGCGGGGCTGCTGGACATCGCCGAGCTGGAGTGGCATGCCACGCGTGTGCGGACCGCACAAGTCATGCATGTACCTGGCCTGCTCCAGACAGAGGAGTACGCCCGCGCGGTCTTCGCGGCCGTACTACCGCCACTCAGTCGACTGGAGGTCGAGCTACGCGTAGCCCATCGCATGGCACGCCGACAGGTGTTCGACCGACCCCAGCCACTCCCCTACATCGCTTATGTCCACGAGGCCGCGCTGCGCATGCCCTACGGCGGAGCCGAAGTAACCCGGCAGCAGCTCCTCCACCTGATCGCACAGTCGGAACGGCACAACATCGACGTACGCATCGTCCCCACCGGTGTCGGGGGTTTCCCAGGCGCGGGACACGCACTGCTGTACGCGGACGGGGAGGTGCCGGAACTCGACACCGTGCAGTTGGACTCCGCGCATGGCCCTGACTTCACCGGTGCGGAAGCGCAACTCACCAAGTACCGTTCCCACCTGGACTGGATGGACAACGCTGCATTGGACCCGGCAGCCTCGCGCGACCTCGTCCACAGCGTCGCCCGCGAACTCTGAAGGAGTCTCGATGACTGGCATCGACTGGGAAGAACCGTTCTGCGGCGAAGGAAACAATTGTTTCCGCCTCGGCACAGATACCCAAGGCAACGCCTACATCGCCGTGGCCGGGCACGAGGACCACCCCCTCACCGACAGCCGGGAAGCCCTTCACGCCCTCATCCGCGGGATCAAGGCGGGCGACGCGGATCACTTGCTGTAAACCCGCAGCGTGTGTGGTGGTGGTTCAGTCACCCGGCCCTTCCGCGCGGGCATCATCGGCTGTCGTGCACCTTTGGCACTCCTCGAGTGCCTGTCAGAGTAAGAGCGGCAGAAGGTCGAGTGGGGCAGCGGGACGATCGGAGCTGCCGTCAGCCCGTAAGAGGCTCTTTCCCGCAAACGTCACGAGGGGTTTCCGGGGCGGCCTCGTCCAGGCCTGGTCCCGCTGGGTATCAGGAGATCAGGCGGAGGAGCGCCGTGCCGTGCTCGGTGGGCGTCGCCTGAATCACGACGGCACCGGGGCGAGGGCTCGGGCGGGTGTGGCTCACGGCGCCGCAGGAGGTGCCGCTGCCGTTCTCGCGAAGGGTCATGACGCAGCCCTGACCCGGACCGCTCGCGCCGCCCTTGGACTGGCCGTTGGCGTACTTCACCGCGTACTCGATCTTGTTCGGGCCGACCTCGGTCACGGACAGCGTCGTCGGGCCGCCCGGGCCCTGGAAGCGGATCGTCACAGGCTGGGACACCGCGATCTCGCAGTTTCCGTCGGTGCAGGCGTTGGCGTCGTGACCGTCCGCTGCCGATACGGAGGGTTCGGGCGTTGCGGAGGCTGATGGCGTGGTCGACCGGGTTGTCGTGGGCCGATCCGGGGGTGAGGCCGGCGCCGCGTCCGTCTCGTCCGGGCCGCCGCAGGCAGTCACCGTGAGTGTGGTCAGCACCGCGAGGGCCACTCCTCGCCCTCGCCTGCGGCCCGCTGGTGAGTGCCGCGACTTCCTCGCACCTACGTGGTCCTCTTGCTTCGCCATCGGACTGTCAGGCCTCCGAGCGCGGGAAGGACACCTCGACCCTGCGGTTCTTCTTGCGGCCGGCTTCCGTCGAGTTGTCGGCGATGGGGTAGTCCTCGCCGTAGCCGCGGACCTCGTAGGTGATGTCGGCGTCGTTCAGAGCCTGGGACAGGACGTCGTGCACGGCGTTGGCGCGCTGCTTGGACAGTACGTCGCCGTGGGCGGACGAGCCGAGGTTGTCGGTGAAGCCGAAGACCCGGACCCTGGTGGCGTTCTGGGCCTTGATCTCCTCGGCGATGCCCGTGATGCGGGACTTCGACTCGGCGCCCAGCTTCGCGCTGTTCTTGGCGAACAGCACCTCGGCCTGGAGCGCGAGCGTCACACTGGTGTTGGTGTCCTCGCGGCGCTCGTCGCCGCTCTGCTCCTCCACGACCGACTTGATGTCCAGCACCTTGGCCTGGGCGAGCGTGGCGCCGTCCGGGATCTTCAGGTCCGGATCGTTGGGGTCCACCTCTACGGGGGCGGAGGCGGAGGGTTCGGTTCCCGGGGGGTCGTTGGGGTCGTCGTCGGCATGGGCCGTGGCGGTGCCGTAGAGGGTCGTGGCGAGCATGAGGGTGGCGGTGGTGAGGGCCAGGGTGAGACGTGGGGTCGGGGTCATGGTGAGCCTCACCCGGAGATGGAGATGGTCGCGCTGGTGAAGGTCGGCAGTTGGAACGTGACCTCGGTGGTGCTGGTGGGCGGGGAGGGGAACTGCATGAACACGGCCAGACGGTCACCAGCCTTGATCGTCGAGAAACCCGCAGTCGTCAAGGGACGACCCTCTGTGTCACGCAGCACGTAATACCGCTTCTTGCTCTTGGAATCGACAAGTGTCGCACCGCCGAGCGATCTACCGTTTCGGATGATCTCCGTCTCGTTCCCGCTCAGCGTGGATGGGATCGCGACACTCTTGTCACCGTCGTTCTTCAGCTCACCATTCACGGTTACGAAGCCACCCGAATCCCGCTCAGCAGAGGTGATCTTCAGGAGCAGGCCATTGGATCCCCGCAGTTCAGCCATGGGCTCCTCTGCCTCGCCCTCCTGCGCGCTCGGTCCGGACTTGTCCCCCTTGGAAGCAGATGCCGAAGCCTTCGGTTTCTCGTCGTCGTCGCCACCACCACCGCAGCCGACAGCACCGAAGGTCAGGCTTGTCAGAACGGCCAATGCGAACGTCCCCCTACGGGCCGTCGTCGTGAACCGAATACTCATGTCTTGGTTTCCTTCGTCACTCGTCGTTCCTCTATCCGTCGGCGAGGTGGACGTCGAACAAATCCTCGGCCTTCGGCAGATCCATGGCATCGTCCGGGCTCAGCTCCCATTCCTCGCCCTTGCACGAAAGCCCAGGCAGCGCATCTTCACCAGCGCCCTCAGCGGGCAGTTCGAACGAGCAGCGAGCTTCGACGACGGCAGTGGCCGACTCCGTGGCCTTCTGATTCTCCGTGCCCGGAACGATGGTGTCCCCAACGGTCCCATTGGTCTCCGCGACAACGGTGTAGCCCAGCGGCCCATTCGGTTGGCAACTGACGCTTGCGTCATTGCGTGCCGCCAGCTCATGAGCGCGCCAGCAAGTGCTGGAAACCGGATCAGCCATGCCGTCAAAGATGGCCTGCCATGACTCGGGCTCGAGAATGTTCGTGAGCCACTGTTCCGTGAGCTGGTCCCGGGTTTCCAGGGCCGCCGCGAGCGCTGCGGCATCCGCTGCCGTCTGGGCCTCACTGCGGGTCACTGCGGCCTGGCCGACCGCGAAGTAGGCGAGCGCAAGAAAGAGCAGTCCCCCCACCACCGTGATGTAGATGGGGAAAGCCTGCCCTGCGTCGCCGTTTGCGCGGAGAGGCATCAGATGCCGGTGACCTCGGCGATCTTCGCTGTGATCGCATCGAAGATCGTCTGACCGATGTCCGTCCCCGTAATCGCCAGCACGATAGCCACCACCACCGCGATGATCCCCAGGTACTCCACAGCCGTCTGTCCCCTGTCGTTCCGGGCGGCGTGGGAGCGCAGATACGCGGCGGTGGTGTGGAGCCAGTTGGTCATGGTGTTCCCCTCCAGGGTGGACGTTGCCGCGCTCGTCGTGCGGCACGTACGGCGTGAGGACCTTCGAGTGCGAGGGTCCCGGGGCTCCGTCGGAGGCCCCGTCGTGTGCCGTGAGTCGGTCCATCGAGGTGGTGTCGACGCGCCGGGGGATGGCGGTCCGCCGGCTGGTCCCGCCGGACGCGACGTGGTTCGCCATCTCCACCCTCCCTGCGCTCAGTTGGGACCTCGACCTGTCGGGAGTACCAGACAACGACTGTCTCACAGCAGATTGCAAGTGCGAAAGGTTATGCTTGAAAGTAGCCTGACTTGGCGCTATTTCTTTGCTTGTTGACGTCAGCGGTCCGTGTGCACTCGCACTGTTCTGATGTGCGCCCTCCCCTGCTCCCGGTCGCGTGATCGACATGCCGTTATCCCCCTACTCCCCCGTGATGGTCCCGAAGTCCGTCCCCGACCCCAGGATCAGCCCGGCGCCGAGGAGGATCATCGTGGCCGGGACCATGAAGGTCGTGATCATCATCGTGGCCTTGGGAACGGCGCGGGCCGCCTTGCGGCGGGCGTTCTGGGCGTCCGTGCGGCGCATGTCCTTGGCCAGGGAGACCAGGGTGTCGACGATGGGGGCGCCCAGTTCCTCGCCCTGCTGGAGTGCCGTCACGAACATCGCCACCTGTTCGGAGTCGTTGCGGCGGCGCAGCTCCGCGAAGGCCTCCCGGCGGCTCATGCCGAGGTCCATCTGGCGGAGGGTGATGCGGAGTTCGTCGGCCCACGGGCCCTCGTAGCGCATCGCCACGCGGTCCAGGGCCTGGCGGAAGCCCAGGCCCGCGCTGACCACGACCGCCAGGACGTCCAGGAAGTCGGGGAGCGTGCGCTCGATGACGTCCTTGCGGATGCGGATCGCCGACCAGATGCCGACCTCCGTCCAGAACGCCCCGAAGGCCAGCAGGAGCAGGGCGACCAGGTACTGGCCGCGCAGGACGAAGACCAGGAAGCCGACCGCGCCCAGGAAGCCGTAGACGGCGCGGCGGGCGGCGTAGCGGTCTATGGTCAGGCCGCCGGGGTTGCCGGCCAGGTCGATCCTGCGGCGGTACTTGGCCACCAGGGCCGGGCCCATCACGCGCAGCACGGCGGGGGCGTACCGCATGCCCATGCGGTCGATGAGGGAGTCGACTGCTCCGGTGCGGGTGGAGCCGACCTCCAGGGCGAGGGCGAGGTCGTCGGGGAGTCTGGCGTCGGCCCGGTACATGCGGATGCCGGCGAAGACGCCCCAGACGCTCAGGGCCATGAGCAGTGCGAGGAGTAGTCCCAGTCCCATGTCGAAGGCCCCCTCTCAGACGTCGATGCGGGACATGCGGCGGATGAGGACGAAGCCGACGGCGTAGAGCGCGAAGGCGATGATCACCGCCGCCTGGCCGGCCGGGGAGCCCGTCATGCGTTCCAGGGCGCCGTCCTTCACCCCGTTCATCAGGAACAACGAGCCGACGCCGAGTACGGGTACCGCGTACGACGTCATGCTGACCTGGGCGAGCTGGGTGCGGACCTCGCGTCGGGTCTCCTTGCGCTCCTCCAGCGTTTCGGTGAGGTTGCGCAGGGCGCTGACCACCTGCCCGCCGGCGCGGTTGGACAGGACGAGGGTGGTGACCAGGACGACCAGTTCGCGGGAGGGGAGGCGGTCGGCGAGTTCGCCGAGGGCCTCGTCCATCGAGGCGCCGATGGCCAGCTGGTCGGCCACCTTGCCGAGTTCCTCGCCGGCCGGGGCCTCCATCTCCTCCGCCGCCATGCCGATGGCGGTGCGCAGGGCGAGGCCGGCCTGGGTGGCGTTGGCGATGATCCGGGCGATCTCGGGGAGCTGGTTGATGAACTTCTCGATGCGTTTCTGGCGCTGCCAGTTGAGGAACCGCACCGCCGCCGCGACGCCCAGCAGCGCGGCGATCGGGCCGAAGAACGGGGCCAGGGCCGCCTGGCCGATCAGCCCCAGTCCCGCGACCACCGCGAGCATGTAGACGAGGAACTCGCCGGGGGTCACGTCCAGGCCGGTCGCCGCCAGGCGCGCTTCCAGTTTCCGGCCGAGATTCGTACGGCGCAGGCGGCGGTCCAAGGTGCGGAAGCGGCGCGGGCGGCCGGTGGGAGAGAGCCGGCCGGCCGCGGAGAGGCGGTCGACGAGGGCCGCCCGCTGGGCCTTGCCGGCGGCGTAGGAGTGCAGGCCCATGACCGCGAGGGCGCAGGTCAGCAGGGTGACGCCGGTGGTGAGCGTGACGAGCGTTTCCAGTTCCATCGGGCCGTTCCTACCTGGTTTCCATCGGGCGGTTCCTACCTGGCCTTCTTCGGGCGGTTCCTACCTGGGCGGTTCCTACCTGGGCGGTTCCTAGCTGGCTTTCATCGGGCGGTTGCTACCGGGCTTCCGTCTGGCGATTCCCGCCCGGCTTCCGTCTGGCGGGTCCTGCCCGGTTTCCGTCGGGCGGGTCATCCGGCCTCCCGGGTGGCGAGCTGGTCCGGTGTGTGGGCCACGCCGAAGGCCTGCGGGATGGGCTGGCTCGCCATGTAGAGGCGTTCGGCGGTGCGGCGCGGGAGGGGGTAGTACTCGAAGGCGCCGGGGACGCGGCCGTCGGACGTCATCGGCTGGGCGTTGAAGCGGGCGACCGTCGCCAGGCGGTACGGCTCGCCGCCGTGACTGGCCAGCAGGGCGATCTCGGTGATGCGGCGGGCGCCGTCGGCGAAGCGGGTGAGCTGGACGATGACGTCGACGGAGCTGTTGATCTGGTCGTGCAGGGCGACGAAGGGGATCTCGACGTCCGACATGGAGGCCAGGGTCTGCAGGCGCATCAGGGCGTCCTCGGCGCTGTTGGCGTGGACCGTGGCCAGGGAGCCGTCGTGGCCGGTCGACATGGCCTGGAGCATGTCCAGGGACTCACCGCCGCGGACCTCGCCGACGACGATGCGGTCGGGGCGCATGCGGAGGGAGTTGCGGACCAGGTCGCGGATGGTGACGCGGCCCTGGCCCTCGACGTTCGGCGGGCGGGACTCCAGGCGGATGACGTGCGCCTGCTGGAGCTGGAGCTCCGCCGAGTCCTCGATGGTGATGATGCGTTCGGACTCGGGGATCAGGCCGGACAGCGAGTTGAGGAGGGTGGTCTTGCCGGTGCCCGTAGCACCGGAGACGATGATGTTGAAGCGGGCCTGCACCAGGCCGGCCAGCAGGTACAGCATGTGCTCGTCGAGTGAGCCGAGTCCGATCAGCTCCTGGAGGGTGAAGGAGCGCGGGAAGCGGCGGATGGTGAGGGTGGCGCCGGTCAGCGACAGCGGCGGGATGATGACGTTGACGCGTTCGCCGGACGGCAGGCGGGCGTCGACCATCGGGTTCGACTCGTCGACGCGGCGGTTGACCGTCGAGACGATGCGTTCGATGGTCTGCATCAGCTGGTCGTGGGAGGCGAAGCGGAGGGGGAGCTGTTCGACCCGGCCGCCGCGTTCCACGAAGATCGCGTCCGGGCCGTTCACCATGATCTCCGTGATGGACGCGTCCTCGAGCAGCGGCTCCAGGATGCCGAGGCCGAGGGCCTCGTCCACGACCCGGCGGATCAGCTGCGAGCGCTCGACCGTCGACAGGACCGGGCCCTCGCGGCTGATGATGTGCCCGAGGACCCGTTCGAGGCGGGCCCGCCGCTCGGCCATCGCCAGCGAGCTCATCTCGGCGAGGTCGATCTCCTCCAGGAGCTTGGCCCGGTAGGAGGCGACCAGGTGGCCGTCCTCGCCCCGGCTGCCGTGCTCCTCGGGGGAGTGGATGCGTGCGCGCAGGCTCATGCGTCCGGTGCTCCTTGGTCCTCGTTCACGGGGGTCACTCGTCCGCCGGGTGGTCCAGCGGCATGGTGGCGGTCCTGGTGGCGTCCCCGAAGTCCCAGCCGGGGACGATCGAGGGGATGCCGACGGTGGCGGTGACCGTCACCTCGTCCCCGCCGTACGCCGGGGGGCAGTCGGTGCCGTCGGCCAGCCAGCCGCTGACCGCCGCCGCGCACGCTCCCTGGGCGCTCTCCTGGAGCGAGGCACTGCGGGCGCCCGCGCGGGCCGCGGTACCGGCCTGCTGGGCGGTGTACGCGATCAGGCCGAGCTGTACGGCGGCCATGCCGACGATGATCAGGATCGGCAGGAACCCGAGGTACTCGATGGCCGCCTGGCCGCGATCCCTGGCCCTGCCCCGGTCCCTGGCCCTGCCCCGGTCCCGGTCCCTGTCCCTGGCCCTGGCCCTGGCCCTGTCCCTGGCCCTGTCCCGCGAGGAGTACGGCATCTCAGTCGTCCTCCTCCTCGACGGCTCCCGCGTGCCCGCGCACGGTGAACGGGAAGCTGATGGTGCCCGGGAAGAGGAGGGGGACGTCGATCTCCACGTCGGCCGTGACATAGCCGCCCGCCGTACCGCAGTTCACCCCGGCGCCCCCTTCCCACGCGCCCGGCAGCTTGTCCCGGCCCGCCTCCTGGCAGGCTCCCTGCCGCGCCCCCCGGTCGGCCGCCGTCGCCGCCCGTACCGCCTCGTCGGCAGCATTACCCGCGAGCGTGTACGTGTATCCCACGAGCACGAGCTGCCACAGCACCACCAGCGTGACGATGATCGTCGGCAGCATGCCGAGGAACTCGACGGCGACCTGGCCGTCGTCCCGGCGGCACCGCTGCCGTCGCACCGCCTCCGGCCCGCGTAATCCGCTCATCCCGCACCGTCCTTCCGGCGCCGGAAGCCCGCCGGCCCGCGGTCGCCGCGGAACCGGCCGCCGCCCTTGCGGTGGTCCGCGTCGGCGGCCCTGACCAGCCCCAGTTCGCCGGCGAGGGCCCACAGGGCCTGCTTCACGGTGCTCCTGCTGTCCAGTTCGTGGACGCGGCCGGCGTCCACGGCGGCCTGGAGTTCCTTGAAGTTGGCGGGGACGGCGGTCCGGGCGACCTCCGTACCGGTGATCTTCCGGATCAGCGACGGCTGGATCTCCGTGCCCCGGGTGTGCCGGTTGACGACCACGGTCGTCTCCTCGGCCTTGCGGATCTGCAGCCGGTCCCACATCCGCACCGCCCGCTTGGCGCCCCGCACGGCGACCACGTCCGGGGTGGTGACCAGCAGCGCCGTGTCCGCCATCTCCACGGCCGCGGCGCCGGCCCCGCCGAGCTGGGCACCGCAGTCGAGGACGACGACCTCGTAGCGGGAGCGCAGGGCGCTGACGATCTGGCGGGCGGCGCGGTCGGTGACCTCCTCGCCGCGTTCGCCCTCGCCGGGGGCGAGCAGCAGGGCGAGGCCGGTGTCGTGGCGGAAGACGGCGTCGGCCAGGACGCGCGGGGAGATGTCCGTGATGGTGGCGAGGTCGGCCACGGAGCGGCGGAACTGGACGTCCAGGTAGGAGGCGACGTCGCCGGTCTGGAGGTCCATGTCGACCAGGGCCGTCGGCCGGCCCGACGCCTGGGCGGCGAGGGCGAGCTGGATGGCGGTCAGGGAGGTCCCCACCCCGCCCTTGGCGCCGCTGACCGTGACGACGGTGCCGCCGGATCCGGTGAACACGTCGACGCCGCTGCCGAGGTGCCGGCGTACGCCCACCGACCACTGGGCCACCGCCTGGACCCGGCTGGCGAGTTCCTCGTAGCCGAGCGGCAGGGCGACCAGGCCGCGGGCGCCGTAGTCCATGGCGGCCTGGAAGAGGCCGGGGCCGGGGTCGGAGGTGACGAGGATGACACCGACGGCGGGGAAGCGGAGGGCGACCTCGCGGATCAGCTCCAGGGCGGGAACGGGGCCGATGCGCTCGTGGACGACGACGACCTCGGGCAGTTCGTCCACGGACTCGGCGGCGAGGCGGGCGAGGGTGTCCACGAGCTGGGTGGAGTCGGTCACCGGGGCGACCGGTTCGGCGTCCGGGAGCTGGCTGAGCAGGGTCGTGATGGACCGTACGGCGTCCGCGTCGCCGACTGCCGGGAGGATCCTCGTGGGCATACGGGCTCTCACTTGTCCTTCGCGAGTTCGTACGTCCGGTCCTTGTCCGGGACCGTGGTGTCGCTGCCGGGCGCCACCAGCGCGAGCCGGACCCGCTGGGCGAACGACTCGGCGTAGGTGATGCGCTGGGCGTCGATGGTGGACAGTGCGAAGGTGATGGGGACGCCGTCGGCGGGTTCCCGGTCGCGGCTGTTCTCGTCGGGCTTCAGCGGGGTGAGCGGGCCGACGTCGATGACCTTGGCGTTGGTCACGATGATCTTGGACTGGGCGGGGTCGCCCTCCCGCGCCCCCTCGAAGGTGGCGTACACGTTGACGGAGGAGCCCGGTGTGATCTTGCCGGCGACGCCGGTCGCCGCGTCGATCATGATGGCGACCTCCTGCTGCCCCGGCTGCAGGGCGGGCTGGTCGACGATCATGTCGCTCTGCAGCAACGAGCCCGCCTTCAGCGTCGTCACCGCGATCTTGCCGCGGACCTGGCCGAGGTCGGTGACGGCGTTCTCCGACAGCCAGCGTTCGGGCATCCTGATCTTCTCGAACTTCTCCTCGGCCAGCGGCGTGTAGGGCTGCACGTCGGTTTTGAGCCGGTATGCGGTGACCTCGGGACCGACCTTGGACTTCACGTCGTTGACGACGGCCAGCACGCCGGCGAACGCGCCGAGGGCGCAGAGGACGGACAGGATCAGGAGGATGACGCCGCGGCGCTGACGGGAGTTCATGAACCGTGCAACCTCGTTGGGGGATCGGTCGAACCGGGTCGGATGGCGGGGCGGGCGGAGCGCGGTACGGACCTACCCGGTGAGGGCGCGTCTCTCACGGCGCCGGCCGAGGGCGGCGTCCCGGCGGTGGCCGAGAGCCGCGTCGCGGCGCCGGCCGAGCGCGGTGTCGGGACGGTGGCCGGGAGCCGCGTCGTCGCGGGCGTCGTACACCGGCGGTGTCGCGGAGCAGAACACGCAGCGGTCGCCGATGACGTCGATGCCGCACCAGTGGCAGGCGCTGCGCCGCACCGAGGTGACCAGTTGGTAGAGGACCGACAGGTCGGGCAGGTAGGCGCAGAACTCGGTCAGGCGCCCGGTCCCCCACCAGCCGGAGGACTCGGCGGGCAGCGGCGTCTCGCGCAGTCCCTGCACGTGCCAGGACGGGGCGAGGGTGCCGGTGACCCAGTCGGACGGAAGCTGGCCCTTGGCGACCAGCAGGCTGGTGCTGAACTCGGGCCCGTCGAGGGCGGCTTCGGGGCCGATCCGCACCAGTTGCGGCACGGGGTGCGCCATGACGCCGAACTGGGTCCCCGGCATCCAGGACCTGGCGTGCGACTTCAGGCCGACGGAGACCCGGTCGAGCCGGGTGACGGAGCCGAGCAGCGCGCCGGAGTGGATGTAGTGGGTGAGGAGCCGGCCCGCCGAGGCGAGGACGCCGGGGCTGAGGTCGCAGGATGCCAGCTGCCGCAACTGGCGGGCCAGCACGGCGATTCCGAGCGGGGGCAGGGGCGGCCGGAACATCGCGATCCGGTCGGTCTCCAGGAGGGCGCGGACGGTGTGCAGCCGCCGTTCCACGCTCGCCGGTACGGCCTGCGAGCACACCACGATCACGTGCCCGTGCTGGTCGACCAGGGTCTGCAGCTCGGCCAGCGTGTGCTCCAGTGGTCGCCGGTCGACGTCCTGGAGCACGGCCGCGGGCAGCGTCCGTTCGTCGTGCGGCGGCAGTGCCATGTCGGCACTGGTCACGGCAATGGCAGTTGGCACGCGCGGCTCCCCGTCTCCCATGCCCGTCGATGCGCCGGCGTTACCCCGGCACACCCGGATGACTTCACTGCGTGACTACCCGAGCACTGTATCCACGCGTCTGTGACCGGAGAACAGCGTTTCTGTAGCTCTGGAACAACTTGTGTTGCACAAGGTGCGGCAAACCGGGGCAGGTTGAGCATTTCCCGGCCGGAGGCCGGGTGGCCCGGGGGCCGATTCGCGATGCCTCAAGTCCCGTCCTCAGTGGGCAACTTGGTCCGGACCTACCTCTTGACACCCTCAATTGGTCTGGACCACCTTGTACGTCAAAGCCCCCACTCCCCCACCGGAGGCCCCCATGGAGCAGCCCGTACGCAGACCGCTCGCCAGACGGACGAGGTTCTGGGCGGGAGCCGTCACCGCCGCACTCGCCCTCTCGGTCACGGCCACAGGCCAGGCTTCCGCAGCCGACGTCAACAACGCGAAGAACGCCGGCTTCGAGGCCGGCCTGAGCAACTGGACGTGTTCCGCGAACAGCGGCACGGCCGTCTCCTCCCCGGCACGCACCGGCTCCGCCGCGCTCAAGGCGACACCGAGCGGGCAGGACAACGCCCGGTGCGCCCAGACGGTCGCGGTGAAGCCCGACTCGACGTACACGCTGAGCGCCTGGGTGCAGGGCGGATACTCCTACCTCGGCGTGACGGGCACGGGGACGACGGACGTGTCGACCTGGACCCCGGACTCGGCCTCCTGGAAGCAGCTGACGACGAGCTTCACCACCGGCGCGTCGACGACCTCGGTGACGGTCTACACGCACGGCTGGTACGGGCAGTCGGCCTACTACGCCGACGACCTGTCCGTCTTCGGCCCGGACGGAGGCGGCGGAGACGACGGCGGACCCGAGCCCACCGTCCCGGCCGCCCCGGCCGGCCTGAGCGTCTCCGGTACGACGTCCTCCTCGGCCTCGCTGGCCTGGAACGCGGTGTCGGGCGCGACCGGCTACCACGTCTACCGCGACGGTACGAAGGTGGCGGCGGTGACGGGCACGTCGGCGACGGTGACCGGCCTCGCGGCCGCCACGTCGTACTCCTTCCAGGTCACGGCGACGAACGCGGCCGGTGAGTCGGCCAAGTCGGCGGCGGTGACGGCCCGTACGGCGGAGCGGGGCGACGGCGGGGGCGGCGACCTGCCCAAGCACGCCGTGACCGGCTACTGGCAGAACTTCGACAACGGGGCGGCCGTCCAGAGGATCTCGGACGTCTCCGCCCAGTACGACATCATCGCCGTCTCCTTCGCGGACGCGACGGGCACGCCCGGCGCCGTCACCTTCAACCTCGACACGGCCGGGCTCGACGGCTACACGGTCGACCAGTTCAAGGCGGACGTCCGGGCCAAGCAGGCGGCCGGGAAGAAGGTCATCATCTCGGTGGGCGGCGAGAAGGGCACCGTCTCGGTGAACGACTCGGCCTCCGCGACGAACTTCGCGAACTCCGTGTACGCGGTCATGCAGGAGTACGGCTTCGACGGCGTCGACATCGACCTGGAGAACGGTCTCAACCCGACCTACATGACGCAGGCCCTGCGCGCCCTGTCGGCGAAGGCGGGCCCGGACATGATCCTGACGATGGCGCCGCAGACCATCGACATGCAGTCGACGTCCGGCTCCTACTTCCGCACCGCGCTGAACGTGAAGGACATCCTCACGGTCGTCAACATGCAGTACTACAACAGCGGCACGATGCTGGGCTGCGACGGCAAGGTGTACGCGCAGGGCACGGTCGACTTCCTCACCGCCCTGGCCTGCATCCAGCTGGAGAACGGCCTCGACCCGTCCCAGGTCGGCCTGGGACTGCCCGCCTCCACCCGTGCGGCGGGCGGCGGCTACGTCTCCCCGTCCGTGGTCAACAACGCCCTGGACTGCCTGACCAAGGGCACGAACTGCGGCTCCTTCAAGCCGTCGAAGACGTACCCCGACCTGCGGGGCGCGATGACCTGGTCCACGAACTGGGACGCGACGGCGGGCAACGCCTGGTCGAACTCGGTGGGCGCGCACGTGCACGCGCTCCCGTAGCTCCGGCCGGACCGTGCGGACCGTGCGGACCGTGCGGCTGTTCCCCCCTGCCGCGGCGGCGGCAGGGGGGAACAGCCGCACGAGGCTCAGTCGCCCCTTCCCAGGTTCTCGTTCGGCAGGAACCTCTGCCGCACCCAGAGGCCCAGCAGTACCGTCCCGCCGACCAGCAGCGGCACCGGATCATGGGCAGTGGGGGCCAGCACATGGCCCAGCGCCATCACCGTGCAGACCGTCAGGGGAACGAAAGCCGCCACACCCTCCATCCCCCACCGCAGCGTCGGCCGGGCCATGCCCAGGACGCTCGCCCCGCCGGGCAGCCACGGGCCGGTGGCGATCACCAGAAGCCCCGCGGTCTTGCAGCCGTCGACCACCTGCCAGGCCGCCGTCCCGGATTCGTGCGGGCCGGCGGTCCACAGCTGCAGGGTGTCGCCGGTCAGCATGAGGGACAGTCCGACGATCCCCGCCCACAAGGCCGCTCTCCGGTCACTGCGCACGAGACGGCACAGGGCCAGCAGAAAGCTGAGGAACACCAGCTCGGTGGCCCACAGGAACACCGCCATCCCCTCCCCCGCCTGCCAGCCGCCACCGGTCCCGCTCAGCAGCACCCATCCCGTCATGAACAGGGCGCCGGCCGCGACGAACCCGTCGAGCACACGCCGCAACAGCACGGGCCGGCCGGTACCGGCATCGGCCGCGACCACCAGCCCGGCCGTCCCCAGGCCGACGGCCAGTACCGCTCCGACGACCACCACCGCCCCCAGCAGCGACTGCTCAGCCCGTCCCGGATCCGCCGGCCGGGCGTCGAGCACGTCGGCCACCACCCGGTACAGGCCGCCGGCCGCCGCCGAACCCCCCAACAGCAGCAGCCGCGTCCGCACCCGTCCGCTCGTCCACCACGTGCGGAGCACCAGCGAGGCCGCCACCGCGCAGCAACCGAGGGACGGCCCGAGGGACACCATCCGCACCACCGCGCTCCCCATCCCCGCCATCAGGCGCGCCTTTCGCCGGTCCCGCCCGCAGGGCCCTTCTCCCGGTCCTGGGGTCCACTCACAGAACGTAGAAGACCCGTCACCGGTCACGAACTGAACGAAGGGCCCATTCACCCGTACCGCGTACGACGGGGGACGCCGGCTGCCACCGCGGTGACGCACCCCGGATCCACCTGAAACATTTGCGGGGGCCCACCGCATCAATGAGGTGAAGGCAGTACGGGGCGACGGTGGGCACGGGGGACGCATACATGAGGCAGGGACGAGCGGACGAGTACGCCGAGTTCGCGGCGGCGCGGGCCGGCCACCTGTACCGGTCGGCGTGTCTGCTCACCGCCGGGGACACGCACCTGGCCGAGGATCTCGTGCAGGAGACCTTCGGGCGGCTGTACGTCCGCTGGGGCCGCGTCTCACGGGTCGGGAACCCGGCCGCGTACGCGCAGACCGTGCTCACCCGGGCCTTCCTCGCCCATCAGCGGCGGCGCAGCAGCCGGGAACGGGCGACGGACCTCTTCCCCGACCTGCCGGGCGCCGGCGACGGGGACGCGCCGCTGCGGCTGACCCTGCTGGCCGCGCTCGCCCGGCTGCCCGCCAAGGACCGGGCCGTCATCGTCCTGCGGTACTGGGAGGACCGCTCGGTCGAGCAGACCGCCGACGTGCTGAACGTCAGCTCGGCGGCCGTACGGACGCGGTGCTCACGGGCGCTCGGCAAGCTCCGCGAGCTGCTGGGCGAGGACCTCTCGGAGTACGCCAGACCCTGACGCCGGACCTCGGCGCGGGACCCCTGCGCCGGACCCCGGCACACGCCCGTCGTCGTATCCACACTTCGGCTCTCTCACAGCGCTCACCACGCGGAAAGGGTGGTTCGCCATGCCCGAGAACCAGCACCAGGACCCCTTCGAGGAACGGCTCACCGCCGCCCTGCGCGGCACCGGCGGTGACTTCCAGGCCGACGGTACGGCCCTCGTCGCCGGTGGGCGGACCCGAGGGCGCCGGGCGCTCACGCGGCGCCGGGCCGGCGTGCTCGGCGGGGTCGCCGGCGTCGCCCTGGTCGGAGTGGGCGGGGCGCTGCTCCTGCCCCAGGACGACTCCACCGGCCCCGAGCGTCGCACCGTGGCCTCCCGGGCCACCGCCGGTCCCTCCGCAACGGCCGCTCCGGCCGCGCCGGCCACGCCCCCCGTCTCCGGTGACGCGCTCCTGGCGTCGCTCAAGGAACTGCTCCCCGAGGGGAAGTTCAGCGAGGAGGACGCCCGGGGCTCGGGCGACGCGCCGGGACCGTACGCGTACCTCGTGTACGACGACGGGGAGGGCGCCGCCGCGATCAGCATGGGCCTCGACCGGGTCGAGCCGGGAAGCGAGCAGGTCCGGGAGCTGACGGAGTGCCCGGACGAGACGTTCGTCCCGTACGACGCGTGCAGCTCCACCCGGCTGCCCGACGGCTCGCTGCTCAAGCTGTTCCAGGGGTACGAGTACCCCGACCGGCGCGTCGACACCAAGCTCTGGTCCGCCGACCTCGTCACGAGCGAGGGGCAGCACGTCAGCCTGAGCGAGTGGAACTCCCCCGCCCAGAAGGGCGCCCCGGTGTCGCGGCAGGACCCGCCGCTGTCCACCGCGGAGTTGAAGGAGGTCGTCACGGCCGACGTGTGGCGCCGGGCGGTGGACGCCGTTCCGGCCGACCCGAAGGCGTCCGGGTCCGCCACCGCGCCGGTGCAGGCGGCGCCGGACGTCTCCGGCGAGGACATCGGCGAGACGCTCGCCGGGCTGCTCCCCGAGAACCTGAAGGTGGTCGGGCGGGGCGGCCAGGACAGCGAGTTCGGCTACGTCGTCGTCGACGACGGCCGAGGCGGCAGCCTCGTCCAGATCAACGTGCAGCACGGCATGAACGACGTCGCCGACCAGCTCTACGGCTCCGCCGAGACCCTCGCCGACGGCACCCGCGTCGCCGTACGGCAGGGCCCCGGCGACGACCGCGTCGCCGGGGTCGTCATGTGGACCGTCGACACCCTGCGGGCCGGCGAGGACGGCTTCCGCGTGGTGGTCGGCGCGTTCAACAACGACGCCGCGCACGCCGAGCCCACCCGCGACGCTCCCGCGCTGACCGTCGACCAGCTGCGGGAGATCGCGCTCAGCCCGGAGTGGGAGAAGCTGCGGTAGCGGACCGGTCCGGCCGGTCTAGAAGAACTCCGACCAGTTCTGGTCCCAGATCTGCTTCACGCACAGCACCAGGAACAGCAGGCCCGCGACGGCCAGCATGCCGTTGCTCAGCCAGCCGTTGCGCCACTCGCGGGGTGTGCGGGAGGAGTTGAGGAGCCAGATCAGGGTCAGGGCGAGGAAGGGCATGAAGGCGGCGCCCAGGACGCCGTAGATGATGATCAGGCGGAAGGGCTCGTCCTGGAAGAGCAGGATCATGGGCGGGAAGGTGAGCCAGAGCAGGTAGGCGCGGAAGGACCAGGAGCGTTCGCGGCGGCCCGACGCCAGCTCGGTCGCCCGCGCCTCCTGTTCGCCCCGCCGCCGGGCGAGGAAGTCGGCGAACATCAGGCTCACGCCGTGCCAGACGCCGATCAGGGAGGTGAAGGAGGTGGCGAAGAAGCCGATCAGGAAGAGCTTGCCGGTCGCCGTGCCGTACTCGTCCTCCAGGATGTCGCCGAGCTGGATCATGCCCTTGTCGCCGCTCGCGATCGCGATGTTCGCCGAGTGCAGCAGTTCGGCGCCGACGAGGAGCATGGCGATGACGAAGACGCCGGTCGTGGCGTAGGCGACGCGGTTGTCGACGCGCATGACCCTCATCCAGCCGGTGTTGGTCCAGCCCTTCGCGTTGACCCAGTAGCCGTACGCGGCCAGCGTGATGGTGCCGCCCACACCGCCGATCAGGCCGAGGGTGTTGAGGACCGAGTCCTTCTCGTCCGGGATCACCGGGAGGAGGCCGGCGAAGGCGTCGCCGAGGTTGGGGGTGACGCGGATCGCCAGGTAGACGGTCACGACGAACATGACGCCCACCAGGACCGTCATGACCTTCTCGAAGACGTCATACTTGTTGAACCAGACGAAGACCAGGCCCACCAGCCCGGACGCGATGCCCCACCATTCGAGGCCCATCACGTCCGGGAAGAGGGCCTGCAGCGGAAGGGCGCTGGACGACATCGCCGCCGCGCCGTAGACGAAGCCCCAGATCACCGCGTAGACCGCGAAGAACCACGTCGTCCAGCGGCCGAGGCTCGCCCAGCCGTCGAACAGCGTGCGGCCGGTGGACAGATGCCACCGGCCGCACGCCTCGGCGAGGGAGATCTTCACCAGGCAGCCGATGATCGCCGCCCACAGCAGCGTGTAGCCGAAGTTGCTGCCCGCGATGAGAGTGGCCACGAGGTCGCCGGCACCGACCCCGGTCGCCGCGACGACGATGCCGGGTCCGATGTACCGCCAACTGGACTTACGGGGAACCGAATCGACCGCGCCCGGCCCGCCTGTGTCTCTGATGTTGCCCGTGGTGTCCGCCATGCGGGTCAACCAAGCCCATGGCCGCCGACGGGACAAGAGGGCGCGCGCGGATCTTCACCCGATCGTGCCTACTCCTTGCGACCCGCGTCCGCCTTCGCGTCGGAGCTCACGTCCGCCTCCGGCGCCGGCTTTCCGTCGGGCTCCGGCTTCCCGCCGGGCTCGGCTCCGGCCTCCACGCCGTCCGCCGCGTCGTCCGCCGCGCCGTCCGCCGCGCCGGCCTCCGCGTCCGGTCGCTCGTCGGCCTCCGCCTCACCGTCGTCGAAGTAGGCGTCCAGGACCTCGTCCAAGGCGGCTTCCCACTCCTTGAATCGGCTCCTGGACGTCGCCTCGATCTCGATCGGGTACCAGCGGCGGTCGGGCGTGTGCACGGTGACGGTGAACCGCTTGCCGAAGCGGCCCGTCTCCGTCTCGACGGCCCCGACCTCGTCCCAGCGGAACTCGCAGCTCTGGTCGTCGAGGGCGAGACGTACGCCCCTGCGGTCGGCGACGATCTTCGCCCGGCGGTCGGACGCCTCGAAGACGGGGCCGGCGGGGGCCTCCTCCTCGTCCGGTTCCCCGGACGCCTCGGCGGACGTCTCGGCGGACGTCTCGGCGGACGTCTCGGCGGTCTCGTCCGCGGGCTCCTCCACGGACGGCTCCGCGCCGGCGGCTTCCTCCGCGTCGCGGACGTCGTCGGACTCGGTGTCCGCCGTCGTCCGCGCCTTCGCCGGTCTCACGTCCTCCGGTTCGCCGGACACGGGCGAGCTGAGCCCGGGGATGAATGCCGGGTCGAATCCGGCGCCTTCCAGGGGCTGGCTGGTCGATCCTCTGCGCTGCTCCACAGCGGGCAGTATGGTCGACGATCCTGTGCCGGACACAGCCAGCCCCGACTTCGTTATCAGACGCCTACACGAACAGGCTCAGCAGCGCCGCCACCACGAACCCGGCGACCGACAGCACGCTCTCCAGCACGGTCCACGTCTTGAGCGTGTCCCGTTCGCTGATGCCGAAGTACTTGGCGACCATCCAGAAGCCGCCGTCGTTGACGTGCGAGGCGAAGATGGAACCCGCCGAGATGGCCATGATGACCAGGGCGACGAACGCCTGGGAGTGGTCGCCCTCGGCGAGCAGCGGTGCCACGATGCCCGCCGTCGTCACGATGGCCACCGTCGCCGAGCCCTGCGCGACCCGCAGCACCAGGGAGATCAGGTAGGAGAGGACGATGACCGGCAGGCCGACGTCGTTGAAGGTGTCGGAGAGGGCCTGGGCGACGCCGCTGGCCTTGAGGACGGCGCCGAAGACCCCGCCCGCGCCGACCACCAGCAGGATGTTGCCGACCGGCTTCAGCGAGGCCGTCGAGACGGTCTCCAGCGACTTGCGGGACCAGCCGCGCCGGATGCCGAGCAGGTAGTAGGCGAGGAACAGGGCGATGGTCAGGGCCACGAACGGGTTGCCGAAGAACTCGATCACCGAACGGAGGGTGGACGGGTCCAGGGCGATGGAGGAGAAGGTCGCGGCGAGGATGAGGACCAGCGGGGTGCCGATGATGCCGAGGACCGTGCCGAGCGCGACCGGGCTCTCGTGCGGGGCGACGCCGGCCTTGGACTGCTCGTCGATGACGGCCTGCCTGGCCTCCTCGGCGGCCTCGACCATGTCCTGCGGCACCGGCACGAAGATGCGGCGGCCGATCCAGGCGGAGAACGCCCAGGCGGCGAGCACGGCCGGGACGCCGCAGACGATGCCCATGAGGATCACCCAGCCGAGGTCCACCTTCAGCAGTCCGGCGGCGGCCACCGGGCCGGGGTGCGGCGGCAGGAAGGCGTGGGTCATCGACAGGCCGGCGAGCAGCGGCAGGCAGTAGAGCAGGACCGACTTGCCGGAGCGCTTGGCGGCGGCGTAGACGATGGGCGCGAGGACGAAGATGCCCACGTCGAAGAAGACCGGGACGCCGAAGATCAGGCCGGTCAGGCCCATGGCGAGGGGGGCGCGCTTCTCGCCGAACAGGCCGAGCAGCCGGGTGGCCAGCACCTGGGCGCCGCCGCTGACCTCGAGGATGGCGCCGAGCATGGTGCCCAGGCCGATGATGATGGCGACGTGGCCGAGGATGCCGCCCATGCCGGACTCGATGGTGGAGACGGCGTCGGACTTCTGGACGGTGCCGAAGAGTTCGGTGACCGACAGGCCGGCGAGCAGGCCGACGGCTATGGAGACGGCGAGCAGCGCGACGAACGGCTGCAGCCGCACCTTGATGATCAGGAAGAGCAGGAGCGCGATGCCGATCGCGGCGACGGTCAGCAGGCCCGCCGTGCCGTCGATCAGGTGGAGCAGGCCACCGGTGTGGGGCGGGGTCTCCGAGGCCGCGAGCTGGAGCGATACGGGGGGCATACGGGGGTCCTCTGGGTAAACACATAAAGCTTTCGGGCAGGGCGGGGCGCGGCACGGCGCCCCGGGGGCGAGGGGCACCGTGCCGTGCGACAGGCAGGAGGGAGGAAGGCGGGAGGATCGAGGAGCGGATCAGCCGAGGACGGCCAGCGCGTCGATCTCGATGAGGAGTCCGGCGGGCAGACCGACGTAGACGGTCGTGCGCGCGGCGGGCGGCTGGGTGAGGCCCTGCTCCTCGAAGTAGGCGTTGTAGATCTCGTTCATCTCGGCGAAGTGGTCCACGTCCGTGAGGTAGACGCGGATCATCATCACGTCGTCCCAGGAGGCGCCGCCCTCTTCGAGGATCGCCTTGACGTTGGCGAGGGTCTGGAGGGTCTGCTCGCGCAGGGTCGGACCGGCCGGGGTGGGGGCCTTGCCCTCCTCGTGGGGGAGGAAGCCGACCTGGCCGGCGACCTGGAGGATGTTGCCCTTCCTGACGCCGTGGGAGAACTTCGCCGGCGGGGTGGTGTGGGTCGCGGGGGTGAGGGCGGTCTTGTCGGTCATACCGTGTCCTTCTCGGGGTGGCGCTCGGGGTGCTGCACGGGGGTCCTGCCGGAGTACTCGCCGCTGATGGCGTCCGCCGTACGGCGCACCAGCGGGAGCAGGGTGAGGAGTTCGTCGGCGGTGACGACGACGTTCGGCGCGGAGACCGACATCGCGGCCGTCACCCGGCCGTCGGCGCCCCGGATGGGCGCGGCGACGCAGTTGATGGACTCCTCGTGGCCACCGAGGTCGGTGGCCCAGCCCTGTTCGCGCACCGTGGCCAGCTCCGCGAGGAAGCCTTCGGCGTTCGGTGTCGAACGGGCCGTGTACATGGGGTAGTCGAGCTTCTCGACGACGGCTCGGCGCTCGTTCTCGGGGAGGTCGGCGAGCAGCAGCTTCGCCACCGCCGCGACGGTGATGGCGACCGGCTTGCCGATCCGCGAGTACATGCGGACGGGGTAGCGGCTCTCCACCTTGTCGATGTAGAGCACCTCGTTCTCCTCGTGGACGGCGAGGTGGACGGTGTGTCCGCACTGCTCGTTGAGGCGTACGAGGTGGGGGTGGGCGATCTCCCGGACGTCGAGGTTCTCCATCGCCTCCTGGGCGAGGGCGATGAGGCGGGCGCCGAGGCGGTAGCGCTGGTCGGACTGGCGGTAGACGAAGCCGTGTTCGTGGAGGGTGCGCAGGAGGCGCAGCGCCGTGGACTTGTGGACGCCGAGGCGGTCGGCGACCCGGCCCAGGTCGGCGGGGCCCTCGGCGAGCAGCGGCAGGATGCTCAGCGCGCGGTCGACGGTCTGGCTCATGGTGTGCGTACCTCCTCCTCGGCCCTCGCTTCGGCCTGGGTCCAGCCGGGGCCGAGTCGCAGTCTCCCCCACGCCCCGTCGTCGAGGGCGGCCAGGCGGTCGGCGTGGTCGCGTGCGGGGGGTGTGGCGAGGTCGCCGGGGGCGGTGAGGGCGGCGGCGGCCATCAGGTGGCCGTGGCGCAGGCGCTCGCGCACGGGCAGTCCGCGCAGGGTGGCGGAGAGGAACCCGGCGGCGAAGGCGTCGCCCGCGCCGACGGCGGCGACGACGTCGACGGTGAGGGCGGGGACGGAGGTGACGTGGGGCCCGTGGAAGGCGGTGGCGCCGGTCGCTCCCTGTTTGACGACGAGCAGCTCGGGCTCGGGCAGGGCGGCGCGAACGGCTTCGGGGCCGCCGAGCCCCCAGGCCTCGTCCTCGCCGACGAAGACGAGGTCGGCGCCGCGCGCGAGGTCCAGGAGGACCCGCGGGCCGTCGGCGTCCCCGCGCCAGAGGCCGGGGCGGTGGTTGACGTCGAAGGAGACGAGGGGCCGGCCGGGGCGGCGGGCGGTCAGTTCGCGCATCAGGGCGTGGCAGTCGGCGGAGAGCGCGGGCGTGATGCCGGAGAGGTGGAGGACGCGTCCGGAGCGGATCGCGTCGAGGTCCATGTTCCGCACCGACATCGCGGAGGCGGCGGAGCCCGCCCGGTAGTACGCCACCTCGTGCGCGTCGGTGGCCCGGTCGCCGGCGGTGCGGAAGTACACGCCGGTGGGGCGGCCGGGGTCGCGGCGCACCGCGGAGACGTCGACACCGTAGGCGCCGATCGCCTCGACGAGGTGGTCGCCGAAGCCGTCGGCGCCGACCCGGCTGATCCAGCGGGCGGTGTGCCCGGCGGCGGCGAGCACGCAGGCCACGTTGGACTCGGCGCCGCCGATGGCCCGGTCGAAGGAGGGGACGTCGGCGAGGCGCCCGGGCACGGAGGGGAGGAAGGTGACCATGGACTCGCCGAGCGCGACGACGTCCACGACGTCGGGGGTGGTGCTGCGGGGTCCGTCGACGGTCACGATGGTCCTGACTCCTGGTGCGTCTCGCGGGCGGCGGCTCCGTTGACCCCGCGTTCGCCGAGATGTTAGACAGCAGTAAGCGATATACGCAACGGTCGTTGCAAGTGTTGCAACGCACTCGCAACGCATCAGATCAGGGAGGCTCCATGGCCCTCGACACCGGCTCTGCGCACGGCCGCGACGCCCTCGCCGCACTGACCGAGGAGCACGTCGACCACCGCTTCAAGGGCCTCCCGCCGGACGCGTACGGCCTGACCGTCGCCGAGCTGGCCGGACAGCGCCGCAACCTCTTCACCGGCGGCTTCACCACGCCCGTGCTGGCCCTGTCCTCCGAGCGCCTGGAGCACAACCTGAAGCTCATGGAGACGTACTCCGCCCGGCACGGCCTCGCCTTCGCGCCGCACGGCAAGACCTCCATGGCCCCGCAGCTCTTCCACCGCCAGATGGAGCACGGCGCCTGGGGCATCACCCTCGCCGTCCCGCACCAGGTACGGGTGGCGCGGGCCTTCGGCGTCCAGCGGGTCTTCCTGGCCAACGAACTGGTCGACGCCGCCGCCCTGCGCTGGATCTCCGCCGAGCTGGACGCCGACCCGGACTTCCGCTTCGTCTGCTACGTCGACTCCGTGCGCGGGGCCGGGCTGATGGACGCGGCGCTCACGGAGGCCGGTGCCGCCCGCCCCGTGGACGTCGTGGTCGAGCTCGCCGCCGGCGAGGGCGCCCGGACCGGCGTGCGCACGGAGGCCGAGTGCGCGGCGGTCGCCGACGCGGTGGCCGGGGCGCGGACGCTGCGGCTCGCCGGGGTCGCCGGGTACGAGGGCGAGGTGCCGGACGCCGACCCGGAGAAGGTGCACGCCTGGCTGCGGCGGCTGGTCGCGCTCGCCGTCGACTTCGACAAGGCCGGGCGGTTCGACGGGCTGGAGGAGATCGTGGTGAGCGCGGGCGGCAGCGCCTGGTTCGACGCGGTGGCCGACGTGTTCGCCGAGGTCCCCGACCTGTCCCTGCCGGTCCTGAAGCTGCTGCGCTCGGGCGCGTACGTCTCCCACGACGACGGCCACTACCGCGAGCTGACCCCCTTCAACCGGGTCCCCGAGGAGGGCGCCCTGGAGCCCGCCTTCCGCCTGTGGAGCCAGGTCGTCTCCCGCCCCTCCCCCGAGCAGGCGTTCACCAACGCGGGCAAGCGGGACGCGGCCTACGACCTCCACCTGCCCTTCGCCCAGGTCGTCCGCCGCGACGGCGCCGAGCGCCCCGCCACCGGCATCGAGGTGACCGGCCTGTCCGACCAGCACGCCTGGCTGCGCACGACCGGGGAGGCGGACCTGGAGGTGGGCGACTGGCTCGGCACGGGCCTGTCCCACCCCTGCACGTCCTTCGACAAGTGGCAGCTCATCCCGGTCGCCGAGGCGGACGGGACGGTCGTCGACTACATCCGCACGTTCTTCTAGGACGCCTGAGAACGCCTGAGAACGCCTGGGAAAGGGAGCCGGACATGGAAGAGCTGGTCATCAGGGACGCGGACGTCGTCGACGGCTCCGGCGCCGACGCGTACCGCGCGGACGTCGTGGTCGACGGCGGCCGCATCGTCTCGATCGTCAAGGAGGCGGCGGCCGCCGGCTGCCAGCGCCCGAAGGCGCGCCGCGAGCTGGATGCCGAGGGGCTGGTCCTGGCCCCCGGTTTCATCGACATGCACGCCCACAGCGACCTGGCGCTGCTGCGGGACCCCGACCACAGCGCCAAGGCCGCGCAGGGCGTCACCCTGGAGGTCATCGGCCAGGACGGGCTGTCGTACGCGCCGGTCGACGACCGCACGCTCGGCGAGGTGCGCCGCGCCATCGCCGGGTGGAACGGCCCCGGCGACGACGTCGACTTCGACTGGCGGTCCGTCGGCGAGTACCTGGACCGGCTCGACGCGGGCATCGCGGTCAACGCCGCCTACCTGATCCCGCAGGGCACGGTGCGCGCCCTCGCGGTCGGCTGGGACGACCGGGAGGCGACCGAGGCCGAGCTGGAGCACATGCGGCGGCTGGTCGCCGAGGGCATGGAACAGGGCGCGGTCGGCATGTCGTCCGGGCTGACGTACACGCCGGGCATGTACGCGAAGGACGCCGAGCTGACCGAGCTGTGCCGGGTGGTGGCCGGGTACGGCGGCTACTACTGCCCGCACCACCGCTCGTACGGGGCCGGGGCCCTGCGCGCGTACGAGGAGATGATCGAGCTGGCCCGGGAGGCGGACTGCCCGCTGCACCTGGCGCACGCCACCATGAACTTCGGCGTCAACAAGGGCAGGGCGCCCGAGCTGCTGACGCTCCTCGACGGCGCACTGGCGGACGGCGCCGACATCACCCTCGACACCTACCCCTACACCCCCGGCTGCACCACCCTCGTGGCGCTGCTGCCGAGCTGGGCGAGCGAGGGCGGCCCCGAGCAGATCCTCAGGCGGCTCGCGGACGACGACACGGCCGAACGCATCCGGCACCACATGGAGGAGACCGGCTCCGACGGCTGCCACGGCGTGCCCGTGGAGTGGGAGACGATCGAGATCTCCGGCGTGACCGAGCCGGCCCTCGCCGCGTACGTCGGCCGTACGGTCCTGGAGTCGGCGCGGCTGCGCGACGAGACCCCGTGGACGGTAGCCCGCCGCCTCCTGCTGACCGACCGGCTGGCGCCGACCATCCTCCAGCACGTCGGCCACGAGGAGAACGTCCGCGCGATCATGCGGCACCGCGTCCACACCGGCGGCTCGGACGGCATCCTCCAGGGCAGCAAGCCGCACCCGCGGGCCTACGGCACCTTCCCGCACTACCTGGGCCACTACGTGCGCGAGCTGGGCGTGCTGTCGCTGGAGGAGTGCGTCGCCCACCTCACCTCGCGTCCGGCGGCCCGGCTGCGGCTGCCGGACCGGGGGCTGGTCCGCGAGGGGTACCGGGCCGACCTGGTGCTCCTCGACCCGGCGACGGTCGCCGCGGGCAGCACGTACGAGGAGCCGCGCCGGCTGCCGACGGGCATCCCGTACGTGCTGGTCGACGGGCGTTTCGTGATGGAGGACGGCCGGCGGACGGACGTACTGGCGGGGCGGTCGGTCCGCAGGACGCCCCGCTGACCGACCGCCCCGGCCCGCTCCGACCGCCCGTCCGCCCCGGGCGTCCCGGGGCGGACGGGCGGGACGGGCGGGCCCGTCCCGTCACGGCTTGGGCACGGCGCAGCCGCTCGCCCCGAGGTCGAGCTTGTTGTCCACGCCGAAGCAGGCGGGGAACAGGTAGGTCTGCTGGGCGTAGTTGATGCCCTGGCGGACGGTGACCCGGCCGTTCTCGTCGACCTCGCACGGGTTGTTGACCGTGCAGCGCTCTCCGCTCTCGTTGCCGGTGTTGTTGACGGCGACCACCGCGCCGGTGGCGCTGTCGACGACCGGTGAGCCGGAGGTGCCGCCGATGGTGTTGCAGGCGGAGGTGTACCGGACCGAGTCCTTCCAGGTCCAGTCGCCCTCCTTCATGCGGTACGCGAACCCGTCGACGGAGCAGTTGTACATCCGCTTCCAGTAGCCGGAGACCACGCTGATGGCCGTGCCGGCCGTCGGCCGGGTCCCGCTCAGCGTCAGCGCGTCGATCCCGTAGGAGCTCTTGATCTGCGCGTACGTCGTGCGGAGCCGGTAGACCGCCGCGTCCGTGTCGGTCATGGTCGCGTACACGAGCCGGTCGGCGCGCAGGGTGGCGACCCTGGTCCCGGAGGCGTTCAGCAGCCCGAAGGTGCGGCTGGACGCCCGGTCGACGAGGACCTGGCCGGGCGCCGGGAAGCCGCTCTCCAGGCAGTGCCCGTTGGTGAGCACCAGCGCCGGGTCGTCGGCCGCCGAGTCGGGCATGCGGACGACGGAACCGGAGCAGTTGCTGAGCGAGACGGTGCCGGCGAAGTTGACCGCGCCGGCCCTGGGCGCGGTGAGGCCGGACAGGGTGTCCGCCGCGGTACCGACCACGTCGTTGACGGCGTCCGTCAACGTGGCCGGGCCCGCGTCCGTGGTCGTGTCCGCGCCCGTGGGGGCGGGCGCGGCGGCGACCGCGGGTGCCGCGCCCGCCCCGGCCAGGGCCAGGGCGCAGAGCGCGACGACGAGAGGTTTTCTCATGGGGGTCCCCTCTTGCGACGTCGGGCGGCCGGAAACCCTCCGGCCGCCCTGGGATTGTCATGCGCATTGTCATCACGCGAACGACGAGGGGGCAAGGTCCGTTTGCGACGACCGGCGCCACCGTGGGGGCGCGGGCCGCCGGCGCCGGACACAGGCGCCCGGACGGCCCGCCGCGGACACCGTGCGCGGCACCGCCCTCTCGGGCCCGGACGACCGCCGCACCCACGCCCACCTGGGACGTTTCCGGCCCGCCCCGCGGCCCGGCCGGTCGCCGACGCCTCCCGGACCAGGGTCGCCCGTCCCCGTGGAGGCGGCGGGGGGCGCCGCGGGGAGGGCCGGTGTGGAGGTGGTGGAGACACCGCCCGAGGGCGCGGACGACGGCCCGTCGGCCGGATCCGCACCGTCCGGCACGCCGTTCACCCCGTCGGCGCACGGAGACGACTACGGAGACGGCTACGGAGACGGCCCCGACAGGGCCGCGCACCGGGGAACACGAGGGGCGCCCGGGCCGACGCGCGCACCCGCCCATCCGGAGCGACGCGTTCCACGTGGCGGACAACACGGCCCGCGGGGCGATACCGGGCCGTAAGCTCCCAGGCATGCAGGTGATCCAGTCGACCAAGCTCGCCAACGTCTGTTACGAGATCCGGGGCCCGGTGCTCGAGGAGGCGATGCGGCTGGAAGCGGCCGGTCACCGGATCCTCAAGCTGAACACCGGCAACCCGGCGGCGTTCGGCTTCGAGTGCCCGCCCGAGATCCTGGAGGACATCCTCCGCAACGCCTCGACGGCGCACGGCTACGGCGACGCGAAGGGCCTGCTGGCCGCCCGCCGCGCCGTGGTCATGCACAACCAGACCCTCGGCATCGAGACCGACGTCGAGCACGTCTACATCGGCAACGGCGTGTCCGAGCTGATCGTGATGGCGATGCAGGGCCTGCTGGACGACGGCGACGAGGTGCTCGTCCCCGCGCCCGACTACCCCCTGTGGACGGCGGCCGTCGCGCTCTCCGGCGGTACGGCGGTGCACTACCGCTGCGACGAGCAGTCCGACTGGATGCCGGACCTCGCCGACGTGGAACGCAAGGTCACCGACCGCACCAAGGCGATCGTCGTCATCAACCCGAACAACCCGACCGGCGCGGTCTACGACGAGGCGGTCGTCAAGGGCCTGACGGACATCGCCCGACGGCACAACCTGCTGGTCTGCTCGGACGAGATCTACGACAAGATCCTCTACGACGACGCCCGGCACGTCCCCACCGCCTCCGTCGCGCCCGACCTGCTCACCCTCACCTTCAACGGCATGTCGAAGGCGTACCGGGTGGCCGGCTACCGGGTGGGCTGGATGTCGATCTCGGGGCCGCGCGCCCACGCCGACTCCTACATCGAGGGCCTGACGACCCTGGCGAACATGCGCCTGTGCGCCAACATGCCGGGCCAGCACGGAGTGGTCGCGGCGCTCAGCGGACGCCAGACGATCAACGACCTGGTCCTCCCCGGCGGTCGGCTGCGCGAGCAGCGGGACGCGGCGTACGAGCTGCTGACCCAGATCCCGGGCGTGAGCTGCGTGAAGCCGAAGGGGGCGCTGTACCTCTTCCCGCGCCTGGACCCCGACGTCTTCAAGATCAAGGACGACCGGCGGATGGTCCTGGACCTGCTGCGCCGCGAGAAGATCATGGTCGTCCAGGGCACCGGTTTCAACTGGCCCGAGCCCGACCACTTCCGGGTCGTCACGCTTCCCTCGGTCACCGATCTGCGGGACGCGGTGGGCCGTATCGGCCGGTTCCTGGACGGTTACGGACAGCTCTGAGACCTGCCTTTTCGTCAACGAATCAACTTTAGACAGAATCTAAGCTAGGATGGATTCCTGTTAGCACCCAGGAGGCCATCCATGTACGAACCGATCCGTGACAAGTCGGTCCACAGCACGATGGCCGGCACCCCCCACGACTTCCCCCACCGCTCGCGCGAGGAAGAGCTGGACATCCAGCTCGCGGGCCATCTCGCCGCCCTGCTCACCGTCACCGACGAGCTGCGCGCGACGGCACCCTCGGCCGAGCTGGACGCCGCGGCCGAGCGGCTCGCCGAGCAGGTGACCCGCCTGCGGGGAGGACGTACGCCGGCCCGCGCGCCGGCGACCGCGCCGGGCCGCACGCCGAACGCGGCGGCCCTGCACCGGCGGGCGCACTCGCGCGCCGGCCGTGCCCTGGTCGTCGCCGCCTCCCGCGCCGACACGTCGGCCGCGATCCTCGCCGCCGAACGGATGGACGCGCACACCGCGGCCCTGCAGCCGCCCACCCTCGCGTCCCACTGAGCCCACCCGGGCTCCCTCGAACGGCCCCGGTCCGCGTGCACCCGCAGCGACGCGCGGACCGGGCGCCACACACCGTTCCTATTCAGTGTGCAGGAGTGAGTGCTGGACCCATTCCTGCACACTGCGGACATCCCGAACGGTTTTGGGTGTCCTGGTCGCCCGCTT
>NZ_JBNGGC010000035.1:0-83455 GCF_049974565.1 Streptomyces sp. WG5
CCCACCTGGTCGACGGCTGCCTGACCGCCACAGGTCTGGCTCTCACCCCACCGACCCCGCCGTGAAAACCTCAGTAGTCCGTCCCCAGCCACCTTGACGCTTGCTGGACCTCGAGGCTCAAACGATGGCGGCCCTGTCCTGGCGGAACATCGCTCGGGTCAGGGCGCGCCAGTCGGTGGTGTCAGGCCTGACCGGGATCGAGACCGAGGGCGGTTTCGGGAAGCCATGCGTCCGTGGCTCAACCAGTGAGCGACTGAGCTCGTGAGTCACCGTCGCGTGGTCAGGTGAGGCCGGCGGTGGCGTTGTCCTCCCAGCCGTCGACCCGCTGGAAGTAGCCGTTCATGGAGCGGGAGTGCCGGGCCCATCCGCCCTGGTCGGCGATGGCCACGGCGTCCTTGCCGCGCTTGCGGGCGCTCGTGGCCAGGCCGATGCGGAGGGAGTGGCCGGTCCAGGCGAGCGGGATTCCGGCGCGGGTGCTGATCCGCTTCACGGCCCGGGTGACGGAGTCGGGGACCATGCCGCCGGTGACGTTGCCGTGCCGGTCGACGCCGACGAACGCGGGCGCGTCGGGCCGCGACCAGCGCGGCTGGGCGTCGGCGGCGAGGCGGGCACGGTATGCCTTCCACGCCTCCACCGGGCAGACCTCCGGGTCCTGTTGGTAGTTGATCTTCGCGTCACGGACGCTGTGCTTGGTCTTGCCGGTGAGCACCGACACGACCAGGCCGCGCGGGGTGAGGGCGACGTCCCCGGCGAGGAGGCCAGCAGGGTCCTGGGCACGCGAGGCGTAGTGGAAGCCGGTCAGGACGAGAGCCTTGTCCCGGGCCCCGGCGAGGGTGTCGGGGCAGGCCCTCGCCACCCGGTACAGGTCGGGGACCTCGGCCGCGGCGGCCTGACCCCGCCCGCGCCGCTCCCCTGCCTTCAGCAACTCCACGGCGGCCGCCTCCAGTGTCGCCCGCGCCTGCGCCTGAGCGTCACGGTTCACCTCTGCGCCACGGCGGCGCAGTTCCACGACGGTCCCGGCGAGGATCGTGCTCGCCGACGACGCCGCGTAGCCCTTGCCGTTCACCTGGCCCCGGTCCAGCAGCCACACGACGAACGCCACCAACGCGCCACGCGTGGCCTCCAGTTCGGGGAACTCCTGCGCTCCGCAGAACCGCGTCCAGACCTTCCACGCTTTCGCGTACGTGTCCGTCGTGTTGGCCGGACGCAGCCGCCGCCGCACCTCGTCCGCGAAGTCTTCCGCGTTCGCGAGTCGTTGGGCGACCTCCACGCCGTGGCGCTGCGCCCACTGGGCGACCAGGGGGGACCGCTCCGCCGGAACGGGAGCCGCCGCGTCGGCCCCTCCGGACGGGTGCTCGGTGGCGGTGCTCAACGGGCGCTCCCCCCATTACTCCTGACATCGGATAAGGAGAGGTTATCCGATGCGAGACGACCCGTACCGCCAGACCGGCCAAGCGAGTGCAGAATGCGGGAGGATTCTCCGGGACCTGTACGGGAGGAGCCCCGATGGGCCATACTCCCCGTGCACACCCCGGAGAACCGGGTAAGAATCTGTCGGAAGGCCTCATGAGGATCACCATTGAAGGCGCCTCGGAGGAGTTCGAGCGCAAACTGCTCGACCTGCTCGCCGAGCACCGTCATGAACTGGCCGTCACCGCGGACACCGAGTGGACGGTCGAGCGGGCCGAACGCTACCTCCGTTCCCTCCCCGCCGGCGCCCGCCGCTTCGCCGAAATGGTCGTGGTCGACGGTGACGGTTACGCCGACGCCGACACCCTCCGCAGCATCCTCGGCAAGCTCAACGGCCCCACCGTCGCCCTGTCGCGCGCCATCCCACGCGGCGTGAAGGCGGGCTGGTGGCCGGAGGGCACCCGGGCGCCCGTCACCGTGGTGTACGACCCGGACAACCCCTCGTGGCAGAAGGCCATCGGCTATGAGGTGAGCGGCGAGAACGTGCCCGTCTTCCGGGCCGCCTTCACCCGGCTGTCCCCCTGCCCATGGGACGGAGATGCCCCGTCGGCGCTGGCGCCGGCTCCGGCCGCCGACGGGACGGGCTGGGCGGCGATGGACGACGTGCCGCGCGCGCTGGACATCCTCGACGAAGGAGAGAACCGGTGACGTGACGGCCGGGGACGGGCGGGGCCGCCGGGGGTTGCGGGGCTTGCCCCGCGCTCCCGCACAGTCGGCGCGGCCCGTCCGACCGGCGGGCTTCACCGGCTTGTTGGAGGCCTTCCGTGTTCCCCGCCCGCAGCGCCGTGCGCTCCGTTCGCACCCCGGAGTGAGGCACCCGATGCCGTACCTCATCGACGCACTGCCCGATCTGCTCGGCGCCCTCGGTGCCACCTGCGTGATCGCACTCTCTTCGGCCACATGGCGCCGTCTGTCGTCCCGTCGGCCGCGAAGAGCCCGCAGAGGCACGCCGGTTACGACGCTGGACGGCCGCCGCATGCTCCGTCGCTACACCCTGCTGCGTACCGGCGGCCCGGACGGTGCCCCGGGCCAGTACGAGACGACCCGGCCCGCCGGCACCGTCATCACGCGACAGGTGGACGGTCATCCGCGGTACTTCGAGCTGACCGACGTCCCGCTGGATGACGGCACTTTCGCCGCCGAGCCTCTCGACCACCTGTAGCAGGAGCCCCCATGCAGGACTTCCTGCCGCCCGTGCGGCTCACCCGCACGGGCGTCCCACCTGGTTCGCCGCCCGGCCATCTCGGCGGCTGCCTACACCAGGTCGGGCTGCCAGATGACGTGGCCAGGGCGAATGTGCGGGGTGGGGGACAACTTGTACGAGCCCCCGTTGTCGTCCTCGGACATCACCCAGCCCACACCCTGGTACGAGGCGTAGGTTTCCTCCCGCGGTACCGCGCACTGCCCCGGATCCGTGATCACGGTCTTCCCCGCCGCGATGGCGAGGGGACGAGCGCTCGGGGCCTTCGGGCACGGATGGAACACGTGGGCTTGCGCATACTCGAGGCGGATCTTGACCGTTGTCGCCTCGTTCCCGTGGTTGGTGAGCTTGAGAGCGAAGGACACGCGGTCCGTCTCGACGCGCGCGCATACTCTCCACGACACCGCGGCCGGTCCCGGGAACGGGACACTGCAGCGACTGTCCTCGCCCAGGGTTCCCTTCTCCAGGCCCGGTGACTCGGACGGGACCGTCTCCGGCCCCGTCCGAGCAGAAGCTCTCTCGCTCGTCGACGCCGACGCCTGAGGGGCGCCGCCCTCTGGGCGGCCATCCGCCTCACCATCGCCATCAGCTCCCACCACCGCCGCGGTGACGATGACCGCTGCGGCCAGAACGGTAGCGCCGCCTACAGCAGTCCTGCCCCACCGGGACCGGTCACGCCATGGCCGGCGAAGACGGCCATGGCCAGGGGCATCAGGAGCTTTCCTCTCCGTGCCCGGCTGGGGGGCGGCTGTGGCCTTCTCCTCACCTGCAGCTGAACGCTGCCCCCCAGATGGAGTTGGCGATGCGGCGGCCGCCGAGCGGTCGAGTGGAGCTACCGGAACATCGGGGATGCCCTGACGGTGGTCACCGACTGCAGACGGAGAACGGAGAACGGTCGTATCCGAGGAAGGTTCAGCCCCGGTCTTCCCGACCGTCCCGGCCGGAGGGCTCGCCTGAGGCGTGACTGCGGAAGAATTGAGGAAGTGGGCCTGCGTAGCCACTCTCCAGCCGCTGGGGTACCTGCGTTCCAGCTGAGCCTGTACGAGGTCGATCCTTTCGCCGAGTTGCACGATTCGCCAGGCTTGGGGCCCCTGAAGCCCCAGGGCCCGAACAATCTCCTGAGACAGGCCTCTTCCAGGAAGCGCCGCACCGCCCGTTGTGACGATCTTGCGGCCACTCAGCCACTTGGAGACTCGGCTCTGGTCGACCGCCCTCCCCTTGGACTGCTCGGTGAGCCTTTTTGCGAGCTGCTTCTGCTGCACGGCTGACGCACGGCAGGCGTGCTTGACCTCCTTGGCCCACTCGTCGAGCGCCTCTCCGAACCCGTTGAACAGTTCTTCGTCCGTGCCTTCCACCCCAGTAGACCCTTCCTACTTGCACGTCGCCAACAGTTTTCGCAGGTCACCACGGTGAAAGTTGCACCGCAACATGCACCTTCCTGATCCCTCTGGTCCCGCTCGAAGCCCATGGGCATTCTCGATCCCGACGGCGCGTCCACTGCGCCGCCGGACTCCCATACATCTCCGATACGCGAGAGGAACAGAGCATGACTCGAACGAAGGTCCGCAAGCGGGGCGTCGGATCGGCTCTTCTGGCTGCGGCGCTGCTGGGGGGCGCGACACCTGCGTTGCTGCCTGCTGCAGAGGCGGACGCGGCGCCGCTGGGCCGTGTGTGCCTGTTCCAGGACAAGGAGCGCGCCGGTGGTGCCGGCCATGTGGCCTGGGCCATCCGCGACCCCAAGAAGGCCAGCCACTGGATCTGGGGCTCGACGGAGGGCCCCAGTAACGGCACGTACGTCCCGGCCGGGTCCTCGAACGGCAGCTGGATCAAGGGCGGCACCTGGACTCAGCTGCGCGGCAGCATCAGCACCGGCCGCTACGACAACTACCGGTGCATCAACACCGCCGGCGGCAACCTCAAGGCTGCCCAGCAGACGTACGGGCGGATGAAGACCAACGGCTACGCCGTACTGACCAACAACTGCCTCACCAAATCGCTCGCGATCTTCCGTAGCTACAGCCCCGCCCTGACCAGTGCCTACCTGCCCGACGGCAAGTCCAAGGCGCCCAACTACTACTTCACCACGTCCCTGAACAACTCCCGGGGCTGGGAGAAGGCACGCACGTACTGATATGTGCGTGGTCTACGGCTCGGACGACGAGGACACCGCCGAAATCACCGAGGCCCTGGCACGGGTCCACCTCACTCTGTAGCCGCCGGGCCCGGGACTCAGTCGGCGGTGAGACTGCGGCGTACAGGGGCGGTGACGACGCGGATCCAGGCCAGTGCGCACTGTGCGGCGGCCTCCTCACGCGTCCTGGCCGGGCCGCCGCCGGCCGTGAGCGATCCGGCGAGGCGGTACTTCCAGCCGTTGCGCCCGGTCCGGCCGGTGCTGCCGCCGTACGACGGCTCCACGTGGCCCAGCACGGTGCCGTCCTCAGCGACCAGGTTCCACTGGTAGGTATCACGGTGGTCCGCGGCCTTGACCAGGCGGGCGCCGTCCACGACGGCGCGGGCCGCCTTCTGCGACAGCCGTCCGCGCCGAGCCGGTGAGGTTTCCTTCAGTGGGGCGGCGGGCTTCGGAGAGGGCAGCGCTGAATCATCACGTGACGCTTGACGAGCCGGAGCCCGCGCATCGGAACGCCGCGGCGCCGTGTCGGTCGTTTGGTCCACGGCGGCGGCCAGAGTCTTGGAGGGGTGGTCCAGGATGCCGTGCGGGGCATGGACGGCCTGGCGTGCGCGGGCCGCCAGGACGACCGGGATCCGCGCCACGGCGCCGAGGTCGGAGTCATCGGCGGGCTGCCCGGCGTCCAGGGCGTCGGCCAGGCGCCGGGCAGCGGCGGACAGACTGTCGGCCAGCTCCGTCGCGGGCACTTCCGCGTACGTCTCCAGCAGCTCTCGCTCCCCCTCGGGGACGATCCGGTTCCGGTGCTCCAGCCGCTGACGGGCGCGGTACGCCTTGGCCTGGCAGGCGCGCGAGCAGTAACGGCGGGCACGAGGGCCGCGCTGCGCGGGAAGCGCTCCCCCGCACACCAGGCACGGCGCCATGAGTTCTCCTCGCTCAATCGTCACGTGACGCTTGTGCGGGACACGGTACCGGCTTCTTCCTCCATCGTCACGTGACGACTGAGGTGTTGGCCTGGATGTTGGCCTGGACTGGGCGTTCACCTTGTCCTGGGCGGATTCGATGCGGTGAAAGGGCCGCTGGGCACCGTTTCGGCTTCCCGCCGGCCCGGCCGCTTTTCGCAGGGAGTGGTCCGGGCGGAGGCCGGCGCGGCATACTCGTGCCATGGCCGACATCGAGATCGACGACCGCACCAGGGCCGCCCTCCAGGCACTGGCGGACGACGCCGGGCTGCCGCTGGAGGCCTACCTCGCTCAGGTGGCCGAGTAAACGGACTCAAGGTCACATCCCACACCTGCGCGCGAGGCCCGAACACCGACATGGCCACCGCCCTGGTCGCGCTCTCCGAGCGCAACACCACCGACGACGGGACATCGAACTCCACCCTCGCCGGCGACGTCTACAACCAAACGGCCCGACGGCGCCCTCGACACCAGTAAGGACGACCCGCTCGAAGCCGTCCCCTCCGGGGCCGACACGAGCGACAAGAGGCACCCCGCTGACCGAACTGATGGAAGCGATCAGGAAGCCACAAGTCAGGGACATATTCCCAGGTGACTGGCATGGGCGTGGTGCTACGCGCGCGGCAAGCTCGGCGCATGGCTGGCATCGAGATAGACGACACCACCGCGGACGCACTGCGGGCCTGGCCGACGCCGCGGGGCTGCCGCTGGACACCTACCTGGCCCAGGTGGCCGAGGAGAAGCGGCGCGAGCGCGCGCTGGCTGAAGGCGCGGAGATCTTCCGGCACGTCACCAGCGACCCGGAGACGGTCGCCGCCTTCGGCATCGAATATGGTGGCCCCGCTTCGGCCCAGCCCGCCCCGCGGGCGGCCTGACCTGTGCCTGCCGAGTACTACGTCGACCACCGGTGGCTCCTGAGCGCCAGGCCGAACTGCTGGACGATCTCGCGGTCAACGACTACTCCGTGTTCGTCGGCCTGGCCGCCCGGCACAAGGCCGACCCGCCCCGCCACGACCAGCACCGCCCCGACGCCTTCTGGCGCACGGCCGTGATGCTGGAGGAGTGCGTCGTGCTCCGACCGCTGCCCGCCCGCAATGAGCTGTACGGCTTCGGTGTCGCGGTGGCGTACCTCGGGATCCACAGAGAGCGGGTGAACACCAAGTTCGAGGCCTGGCGGGACCTGATCGCCGACATCGCCGCCCTGCGTCTCGACTCGTTCGCCATCGCCGAGCGGTTGCGCTCGCTGCGCCAGCCGACGGCCTGACCTCGCTGTCGTCTGCTTACCCATCCCGCTGGTTGACGAAGCCGAGCAACGTCAGCCCCCCTCGGCCGTGATGCTTCGGGCGGGGGGCGCGTGAAGCATGTCCTCCACAAGCTCTGCCGCCTGGCCTCTGCGGACCATATTGACCACGACCGAGTGATGACACGTCCTCAGCATGGCGCCCTGCCGGGCCCTGGATCGACTTGCACGAGGCAACGCCTTGAAACCAACACGGTGTCAGGCCGCCACTGCTCCGCTCAGTGCTGAAGCAGCCCGTCGCGGGCCACCACCCCCGCGAGTGCAGGGAGCAGCCCATCCACTTGAAGGGCTCGGAGCCACCGTCGGGACCATCCCCGCGGGCGCGGGGAGCAGACGCCGCGGGTAGAGGTCGACGCCAACGGGGCGGGACCATCCCTGCGGGCGCGGGAGGCAGACGCCTTGCGTGCGAGCAATGGCGTTCATGTGGGGACCATCCCCGCGGGCGCGGGGAGCAGCACGGTGTCGACCCTACGCGTGGGGCGGGCGCGGGACCATCCCCGCGGGCGCGGGGAGCAGTTCCCGAGACAGAAGGCGTCCCACTCGTACGCGGGACCATCCCCGCGGGCGCGGGGAGCAGGGCCGTTCGGCAGGCGCCCCAGCGGGTGGTCGGGGACCATCCCCGCGGGCGCGGGGAGCAGAAGCGCCGTGAGTACGCCGACGTGCTGGACCTGGGACCATCCCCGCGGGCGCGGGGAGCAGGTCCTGGCGGCGGTCGGCGGAATCGCTGCCGCGGGACCATCCCCGCGGGCGCGGGGAGCAGATCACCTGGTAGGCGCCGGTCGCGCCGATGCTGGGACCATCCCCGCGGGCGCGGGGAGCAGACTATTTGACCTGCGAGTTTATGGCCGAAGAGGCGTGTTTTCAGTTACTTTCGCAGATTCCGGCAAATTACGCATAGGGTCGTGTCAATCCGATGGTATTCCCGCGGTTGGGCAGCTCGTTCCGCCAATGCATCGATCGCGGCTTCGCGGTCCCGGTCATGGACGGTGTCGCAGGCGGTACGGACTGTCCAGCCGGCTTTCGCCTCGTCAGGACCCGGCGGCCGGGTCCTGACGAGGCGAAAGCCGGCTACGCCGCAAGCCCGGTGACCTTGCCCAAGAAGTCGGCGTTCGCGGCCATGTCGTGGCCGAGGAGGACCGAGTGGTGCGGCAGCTCCGCCAGGCGCTGGGCGACGTTCTCGCGGGCGGCCACGGTGCCGCCGCCGTCGACCCCGAGGAGCGCGAACACATCCGGGTAGCGGTCCTCCGTCGCGCCGCTCATGAAGTCCGCCGCGCCCAGCACGCGGCCGGTCTCCTCGACGGCCGGGGCCGCGCCGCCCTCGATCCTGGGGAACACCAGCGCCGCGGCCTCACCCTCGGTCGCCAGGGGGACGCCGAACCAACTGGTGAACTGGTCCGGGAACACCTGCGCTTTCAGCTCCTTGCCGCGCTCCCACAACGGTGTGCGGTCTCCGGCCAGCAGAGCCTCCGTGACCCGCTCGTCCTGTGTCGGGTGCAGCGCCTCGCCTGCCTCCATGCGCTCCCGGGCGGTCTCGAACCAGCCCAGCGCCTCCAGCAGGCCGAGGCCGACGGCCGCCGCCGACGGCCAGGGCAGGACGTCCACGCCTCCCCGCTCGCCGGGCCGGACGAACACGCGGTCGTTGGCGAGCAGGCTGAGACCGTGGCGGGAAGCCAGGGCGAGAGCGGTCGTCGTCTTGCCCGCGCCCTTGCCGCCGAAGGTCAGGACCGTGCGCCCGTCCTGGACGACGGCCGAGGCGTGCAGCACGGCCCAGCCGTCGCGCAGCAGCAGGCCCCGCACCATCTCCCGGGCCAGGCGGGCGGTCGCCGTGGCGACGTCCTCGGTGCGGCAGCCGACGACGTCCAGCCGCGGCATCCCCGGCTCCGCGCGGTAGGCGAGCGCGCCCTCCGGCGACACGGCCCGGATCACTCCCCCGGACGCGTCCGTCGCGAGGAGCAGTCGGGCCCGCGCGTACGTGGTGCTCGTGTGTGGAGACTGCGTCACGGCCAAAGCGATGGCGTCGTATTCGCGGTTGTCCACGCCGGCGGTGACCAGGGCCCCGGTGCAGACGCTCGCGGGGTCGGCCTCGGTGGCCTTCCACCAGGTGCCGAAGTAGCGGGCGGACCAGTCTGTGACGGCCTGCTCGGCGGAGATGACGGTCACGGCCGCGCCGGCGCTCTCCAGGCGTACGGCGTGAGTACTCATGGTCAGTTCCTCCCGGACGGAGACGGTTGCAACGGAACACCGCGCACGGCCTGGTAGGCGGCGCGCAGCTTGGAACGGGACGTCTCCGACTGCCGTTCCTCGAAGCAGTCCAGCGCAGGCAGGAACGGTACGGGCTCGCTCCCGGTGAAGCGCATGGAATTCCGCACCAGTCACCCGCATGCCGGGCGCACAGCTCGGTGGTGCCGTCTCGGCGCCGAGGGCCAGACGCAGCGCGGACACCTCCGCGCCGGCGGGCCGCCCGCACCGGGCGCGGCCGGTACCGGCGTTGACCGGGCCGGGACGCCGGGCCGGTTCGTCGCGCACCTGCTGGAGGGGGACGGGCACGGGGTGGTCGTTGACGAGGGTCGAGGAGGCGCAGACGACAGAGGTGTCCCCGTGCTCACCGATGAGGTGCCCGGGCACCGCGGCGTCCGGAACGTCCAGCAGCCGGCCGAGGGCGAGCCGGTAGCGGGCGCTGTCCAGGCTGGAGCCGATCCCGAACCCCCTCCAGAACGGCCCGCTCGTCCGGCCAGATCTCGCCGGCGGTCCGGTGTATGAGCGCCGCGGCGTGCCGAACACCTCGGCCGGGGTGGGCCGGGCCAGGGTGGTAACGGCACAAGTCGCCCATGGTCTCAGCGAACGCCTCCTCTTGGGCATGCTCGTCGGCCGCTCCGGGGCAGCGGGGTGGGTGTCGCCCCTTGGTCACCGGCACTGGCCGAGGGGCAAGGGCTGGTCACGGCGTCGAACGGCCGAGCTCCCCCAAGAGCCGGCCGGTCGACGCCGCACCCCGCCCCAGCCGGGTCGGCTCCGCCACGGGAACGGCAGGAGCCGGGTACCGGCCTCCGGTCCGGACGCACGCCGGCCGGGGCGGGAGTCAGTGGCGGGTGGCGAGCAGCAGCACGGTCACGAGCGCAGCGCACGTCACCGTGCAGGCCACCGCCTGGGTACGAGGCGTGATCAAGACGGGCCTTTCAGCTCTGCCCACACGCGTTTCCCCCACGGCAGCGGATCGTGTCCCCACCGCTCGGCCAGGCTGTCCACGATGGCGAGTCCCCGGCCCGCCTGTGCGGCCGGGCCCGGCAGACGCAGTACCGGCACCTGGTGGCTCCGGTCCGTCACGGCGACGTGCACGCCGTCGTCCTCGGTGCGCCGGACGGTCAGGCGCACGCTGTCACACCGCGCGTGCTGGGCGGCGTTGGCGATCAGCTCGGTGACCACCAGTTCCGCCGCGTCCACCAGGTCGCCGAGTGCCCAGTCCTGGAGCGTCGCACGCACGATGCGCCGGCCGGTCGCCGCCGACTCCGCCCTGCGGGGCAGTGTCTCGGCGCGTACTTCCCTGCCGTCAGCGGCACGCAGGATTCTGGAAGTCACCGGTCCTCGCCTCCGCCCAGGCTTTGGTGGCCGCGCTGCACGAGACGCGCGACCAGGCCCCCGTTGCACAGCTCCGCGATGCCGGTCATCGGTACGGGACGGCAGGACTTCGCACCCCGAGGGCAGGTGGCCCGGAGGGGCGGCGCCCCGAGCGGGGACCGCGCGGTCAGGTGGTCGGGCCCCGGCGCGGGAGCGGGCCGGCGGCCGGTGCCCGCGGGCATGAGGAAGGAGAACGGCGTGGCTCCGTGGTGGGCGACGGCCGGCTCTTCCTCGACCTCCTCGGTCAGGAAGCGACTCATGGCGTGCGGGTCGCCGGAACTGGCAGCGGCGAAGAGCGCGACGGCCGGGACGCGAAGTGCGGTGGACAGACCCCTGCAGTGCGGGAAGGCCGCCCCGCCCTCGTTCCACTCCCGCCTGACCTGGTTCGTGCGGGGGGCCGCGGCCAGGAGCCGCGCCTCCGCTGCCAGGTGCCGCTCGGCGCACATGACGGCCTGTCCGGCCGGAGGGCCGGAGGCGGCCAGGGTCGTCTTGCTCTGATCGGTCTTCTGCGTGGTTGCTCTGGACATCGTTACGCCTTGCCTCTTGGAGAGTTGGGGCGCCCGCGCGCCGGCCCTCACGCAGGGCCGAGCCGGGCTCGCACCAGGACCCTCGAACGGGCCACCGATGACCAGACAACCCCCTCTCCCGGCTGACCGCTTAGGGCGATCCTGCACTCGTCACATGCAGCCCCCTAGGGGGATTTGACCACTCGTTTACCTGACGGTCTGATTCCGCGGCGCTACGGTGCGTACATGAACACCCCGCGGAACGTGGCCCTGGCGGCGTGGATGGCGGAGCACGGCCATAGCTCCAACAGCCTGGCCGAAGCGGTGAACACGGCCGTGGAGCGCCTGACCGGACGCCCCGGCGGTCATGACGGATCGTCCGTGCGCGGCTGGAAATCCGGGCGTGTCCGATGGCCCAACGCCGCGACCCGCAAGGCGCTTGAAGACGTCACCGGTCTTGCCGCCATCGCTCTAGGGTTCGTGCCACGGGGCCGGGCCCCGGCCGCGCCCGCTCCACAGCAGGAGGACCCCGACATGAAGCGCCGTACCCTCGTCGGCGGCATCGCCGCTGCCGCAGCCGTCGCAGCCGCCCCCAGCACTCCAGCCGCGGCCGCCGCTGCGGGCCGGTCTCCTCGCCGTATCGGCATGGGTGACGTCGACCGCCTGCAGCAGCGGTTCTCCGAGATCATCGCCAGCGACCACCGCCACGGCGGGCAACTCGGCATCGAGCAACGCGCCGCCGCCCTCGCCGACGAGGCGCTGAACCTCCAGAACTCCGGCAGCGCCACCCAGCGCGTACGCAACAGCCTGTATGCCTGCGCTGCCTCCTTCCGCTCCTCCGCGATGTGGGCGGCCATCGACGGTCGCCGCTAGCCGACGCCCAGAAGCACATGCGCGAGGCGCAGGCCCTCGCCGAGATGTCCGGTGACTCCGCGATCAAGTTCCGTATCTGGAGTCACGCCGGCAGCATGTACCGGCACATGGGGCGCCCGGCGGACGCCCTCGCCGCCAACGATGTCGCCCGCAATCTCCACATCACCCGCCGGGACCCCATGTTCGCGTCCCTCGGGCTCGCCCGGCAGGCGGCCATCCACGGTGCCGCCCAGGACCGCAACGGCACCCGCCGGACGTTCGAGCAGGCACAGGACGCCATGGAACGCGCGGACCCGGCCGACTACCGGCCCGTGTGGATGCTCGCCTTCTACGACCAGGCCGAGCTGGATGCCCTCGCACTGTCCGCACACCTCGCGCTCGGTGACTACCCGACAGCCGAGTTCCACGCCCACCGCTGCCTGGCCGGCCTGCGCCCCCACATGGCCCGCTCCCGGGCGATCACCACGACCCGCCTCGCGCACGCCCAGCTCGCCCAGGGCGACGCCGACGCCGCCACCGCCGCGGCGATGACGGTTCCGGCCAGTGCCGCTACCCAGCACGCCCGGGTATCCCGCATGCTGCAGGAGTTCGGAGCCGCCCTGCGCGCCACCGCGCCCGGCAGCCCGGCCGTGCAGACCTGGAACGAGCACACCGCCGCCTGGAGGACCCGCGCATGACCACGGCCCCCACCATCGAGCTTCGCCAGTTCACCGACCTCGACGCCGCCCGCGGCGACCTCCTCGACGTCTACGCCGAGGTACGCGCCCCGCTGCTCCACCTGCCCAACTACGCGGTGACCGCGTTCGGGGAGCGCCTGGACCGGCACGGTTGCGAGCCCGGGTTCCTCGCCGTCCTCGCGTACGCCGACGACCAGCCGGTCGGTTACGCCTACGCGAACACGATCGAGCACGGAGACCGGTACTGGCAGCGGACCACCCCGCCGCCGGCCGAGGTGTACACCGCGCAGCCGGCCGTCGCCCTGAAGGAGATCGGGGTACGTCCCTCCTGGCGCGGGACGGGGACCGCCCGGCGCATCCATGGCGCACTGCTCCTCGCGCGCAGCGAGCGGTACGTCACGCTGATGGTCAACCCGGCGGCCGGGGACGGAAGGGTCCACGCCCTCTACAGGACGTGGGGCTACGAGGACATCGGGCACAGCCAGCCGTCACCGGCGTCCCCTCTGCTCACGGTGATGATCCGCCCCAACCGCTGACCGGCCCGGCAGCCACGGCCACGCTACAGAACCGGGGCCGACCGCACCGACCGCAGCAACATGCCCCACCTCACTACGGCGTCGACGTCGCAGTGGCCGCACTTTAGTCGGCACTCTCCCAGGCCAGCGCCAGGAACCGTTCGACGCGGGCGAGGTCCAGTTCGGCGGCGAGCGACACGGCGACGACGGCGTGGTCGACGTTGGCCGCGAGGATCTGGCCCTCGGACCGCTTGGAGGAGGTGGAGCGGACGAAGGCGGTACGGCGGGGCAGCAGGGTCCGCACGTACAGCGGGTCGCTGCCGTCGGGGTCGACGGCGGCCCAGTCGCCCGTGCACACGACCTTCATCGGGTCACGGGGGACGACGAACTCGGTGTCGGCACGGACCGGGCCGGCCGGCGTGACGACGTCGCACAGGCCGCGGTCGACCCGGAGGACGCGGCCGGGTACGAGACCCAGCTCGGCGTACGGGGCGAACTCGGCCTCCCAGTCCGCGTCCCAGCCGTAGGGAGCGAGTGGATGCGAGGACGAACCGGGAGAAGAGGAGGAAGACACGGGGTGATCCTTCACAAGGGTGGCCCCGGCACCGCGCCACGAGCGCGGGAAAGGAGTGGGATCAGCCGGCGGCCACGGAGGTGGACTTGACGGACTTCCGATTGCGGGCAACGCCCGTCGCAACGACAGCCATCGGTCGACACCTCCCGGACCACGCAGCGGACATCTGCGGCGTGAAAGGAGCCGCAGGAACGAATGGTCCATAGCCGCCCGCGCCGACGGCGCGTGCGCCACAGGTTTTCCACCGGCCCGCACCGGACGGACGGCAGGCGGCCGGGCAGCCGGGCAGCCGGGCACCTCAGGGGGGCGCCGCCATCGTGGTACGCCTGGCGCCCCTCCCCGACGACGGGCCCACCGGAGAGCCGCACGGTCACCGAGGGCCCGTTCCCCGGTGACGGCCGGTGACGGCGCTGCCACCTTCGCAGACAGGCCCGGCAGCCTCACGGAGTCCTGCCAGGGGCTGCCTTCACTCCCCTTCCGCGCTTCCCCTCGGTGGACTCTGGGGGCTCTGCGGGCGGCGCACGACGTCCACGATGAGGTCGAGCAGGCGGTCGGTCCGTTCCTGGGAGGCGCCCTCGATGATGGCGGGGAACACGCCGATGAGCAGGGTGGCGACGTCGTCGGGGTTGACGTCCGCCCGGAGAGTGCCGGCGGCGGCGCCCCGTTCGAGGATCGCGGCGATGGTGGTGGTGACGCGTTCGCGCGAGGGGGCGGCGATACGCCCGGAGGCGAAGGCGGTGAGCAGCGTGTCCATCATGCCGCGTTTGGTGGCGATGAAGGCGGCGTAGCGACCGATCCAGGCGCGCAGGGCGACATCGGCGGGGTGCCGGTCGAGCAGGGCAGGGGCGCTGGCGGTGACGGCGTCGAGTTCGCTGGCGTAGACGGCCTCGACCAGGTCTTCGCGGGTGGGGAAGTGCCGGTAGAGGGTGCCGATGCCGACGCCGGCCTGGCGGGCGATGCCCTCCAGGGAGACCGGTCCTTCCGTGTGGGCGAAGGCCGCCTTGGCGACGGCGATGAGCTTGTCGCGGTTGCGCCGCGCGTCGCGGCGGACCGGCCGGCCGTCGGGGTCGGCAGGGCCCGGGGTGTGGGGGCGTGATGACGATGACAAAGCGGAGGCCCCTCCGATAGTGCTACGGTGAAAGTAACGGAGGCTCCTCCGTATGCGCCCCAGTCTCTCATGAGAGCAGGAAGCCATGCCCGCTGAAACCACCCGCACCATCGTCTCCGCCCCGCGCCCCGGCGGCGCCGGCCGACTGGCCGGACGCACGGTCTCCCGCATCGGCTACGGCGCCATGCAGCTGGAGCGCCTGCACAAGGACCGCCCCGCGGCCATCGCCCTGCTGCGCCGCGCGTTCGACCTCGGCGTCGACCACGTGGACACCGCCCACTTCTACGGCGACGGCTTCGTCAACGGTCTCGTCCGCGAGGCGCTGCGCCCCCAGGACGACGTGCTGGTCGTCACCAAGGTCGGCGCCACCCCCGACCCCGGCGGCCCGTTCCCGTTCCGGATCGCGCAGCGCCCCGAGGAACTGCGGGCCGGCGTCGAGGCGGAACTCGCCACGCTCGGCATGGAGCAGGTCCCGGTGGTCAACCTCCGCCGCACGGACGCCGGGATAACCATCCCCTTCCCCGACGACCAGAAGGTCGACCTCGACGACCAGCTCGCGGAGCTGACCGCCCTGCGCGACGCCGGCAAGATCGGCGCCATCGGCCTGAGCAGCGTCTCCGTGGACGTGACGCGCCGCGCCCTGCCCGCGGGCATCGTGTGCGTGCAGAACACCTACAGTCTCGTCGCCCGCGACGACGAGGAACTGCTCCGGCTCTGCGCCGAGGAACAGCTCGCCTGGGTGCCCTACTTCCCCCTCGGCGGCGCCTTCCCCGGCATGGCCAAGGTGACCGACGAGCCCGCCGTGATCGCCGCCGCCCAGCGCCTGGGATGCACCCCGGCCCAGGTCGGCCTGGCCTGGCTGCTGCACCGCGACCCCCAGATCCTCCTCATCCCCGGCACCGCCACCATCAGCCACCTCGAAGACAACCTGGAAGCCGGCGCGATCACCCTCGACGAGGAGGCCATCACCGCGCTCGACGCGATCGCCGCCCGGCCGGCCACCCCTCCGCGCCCCTGACCGGTCCCCGTCCGCTCGCGCCCCGTCAGACGTGGCGCGAGCTTGACGGCTACCGCGCCGGAACGGGCGGTCCTGTCACAGCGGGTGACGCTGCCCCGCCACCGCTTCGACCGGTCGAAGCACCGCTCCACGACGTCGCGGCCCTTGACGGGGCCGCGCGTCCACCGCGCGTACGTGCCTTCGCGCGGACCATCGCAGTCCGAGCACATCAGGAAGAACGAAAGGGGCCATCGACATGGCCGATACGCATGAGACGGACCTGCCGGACAACTGGGGCCGCTGGGGAGCGGACGACGAACTCGGCACCCTCAACCTGATCACCGACGAGGTGCGCGCCAGGGCCGCCGCGGAGGCGCGGACCGGCCAGTGGGTGTCACTGGCACAGCCGATCGAGCCGAGCGCGATGTTCTTCAGCCCGTTCGCGCCCGAGACGGCCAACGCGTCGCCGGTGCAGCAGATGGTGTCCCACACCGGCGGACCAGTGGCGGCCGATCTGTCGGTGATCTACAACCACCACTGGAGCTCGACGCACCTCGACGCGCTCGCGCACTGGTCGACCGACGGCCAGGTCTATCCGGGCCGCCCGAGGGAGGAGGTCGTCACCCCCTTCGGCATCACGCACGCGTCGACGACTGCTTTCGCCGCCGGGTTGGTGACCCGTGGGGTCCTGCTCGACCTCGCGGCCGAGGGACCCCTCCCCCCTGCCTACGCGGTGACGTCGCACGACTTCGAACAGGCCGAGAAGCGGCAGGGAGTCGTGGTGGGCTCCGGTGACGCGCTGGTGGTCCGACTCGGCTGGACGGGAGGCGGGCCCCATGACGTACCGAGCCCGGGGATCAGCATGGACGCGGTCCGGTGGATGCACCGCCGAGGGGTCGCCGTCGTCGCCCCGGACAGGGGCGACGCGCATCCTCCCCTGAATCCGGACGAACCCTCCCCGCTGCACGAGGTGGCGCTCGGCCGGATGGCGATGCCGCTGATCGACGTGCCCCGGCTCGATGACCTCGCGCGAATGTGCCGGCGGCTGCATCGCTACAGCTTCCTGCTCACCGTCGCCCCGCCCCGCATCCACGGCCTGACCGGCGTACCGGTCAACCCCATCGCGATGTTCTGACCGAGCGTCGGCGCCCTCCCCGCGCCCGAGGCGGGGGAGCGACGGGGCTGCCTCACGCTGATGTTGCAGCGTCAGGCAGCACGAACCTCATGACGCGGTAGCGACTTCGAGTCGGCACGGCCGAGGCGCGGGCCCGTCCGTAGGCGGCGAGGGGGTGTGACGAAGTGGAATAGACGTGGTCGGTCGTCGCCGTCTTCGGGGTGAAGAACGGCAGGCCGGCCCGGTCAACGGGTGCCCGGCGAACCTGCGGCACAGCCGGTCGGCAGTCCCCGGTGGGCGCGGCTGCGGTGCGCTCGAGGGGCGGGGCTGTGCCCGGAGGCGGCCAGGGAGTCCGAGTGGGCCCGGTGTCCCTGCTGTAGAGCATCGCGGCACGACGGCTCAGTCGCGCCGCGAGGGCCTGCAATCCGGCATTCCTGCCGTCGATCACGCCATCTCCCCGATGAAGATCGAAAGCGACCGGAGAGGAACATCCGGTCCCATCACAGCGCTGGGCCGCAGCGGCTCTGCCTCGTCGGCCTGTCCGTACTCCGCATCGGCACCGGCGGCCCGCCACAGACGTCCCGCGGCCGGACCACGCGCACACCCGTCCGCGCCGGGTGTCACCGGAACGCCAGTTATGAGCAGCGTGTGGCCCCGCGCACGTGCCCGCAGACGCGCTCCGGCGTGCGCCGTGTCCCGAACGCTTCGGCCTCATCGACGGGACTGCTGCGCGTAGGGGTGCCCGTTGCGCAGATGGGCGAGGGTGAGCAGGGCCTGTCGGCCCGCGCTCAGCCGACGCCACCGGCTGCCGATCGCACGGCGGCTTTCGCGGATGCGGGCGGTGAGGAACCGGAGGTGCGAGCTGGACAGGTCCAGCCCGGACGGGTAGACAAGCGCGTGAAGCCTCTGGCGGAACGGGTGATCTTGGTCGTGAACCCGTCTACCAGAGGCTGCACTCGTCTGTCACACCAACTGCCGGACCGCACCAGCAGGTTGGAGAAGGCTCAATTACTGCAGCGAAGGAGTGAACGGGTTGCCCTGTCGGGTGGGCGGACTCGGCCGACGGGTCCGCGGTCCGCCCACAACTCGGGTGACGCCCGTCTACAGGGCGGACGCGGCGATGACCGCGGTGAGGGCGGCGACCGTCGTGCAGATCGTGTCTCCGAGTGCCGCGGCCGAGCCCTGCCCCTCGGCGATCGCGGCCAGCCGGCCCTCGGGTGCCCCACCGCCGGGGTCGTGGGTCATGACGGACTGGAGGCCCGCGTGATACAGCACGGTGATCAGTGCCGCCATGTGCTCGTCGGGATCCTGGCCCCGGGTGAGAACCGCTGCCATTCGCCCTCGTAGCGCCGCGAGTTCGAACACTCCAGTGACCGGGTGTTTCACCGATCCGAAGGCGCCGAGGACCCGTCGTCCCTGTTCCCGCACCAGTCCCTTCTCCGACAGTCCCCGGTACGCCGTCTCCAGTGCCTGCTCGCGTACGGCCAGCAGCCACTCCCGGGGAGTCTCCTCGGGGTGACGCCGCACATGCTCCGCCATGGCCGCGGCTGCCGGATCCGCTGATGTCGACGCTCCGGTGGCGACGAGCGTGCCGTCGCGCTCCGTCAGGTCCCCGGAGAAGCTCAACTCGAGCAGGGCGGCCGCCGAAACCGCCAGCGACACCCGCAGCGGCGCTTCGCGCAGGGTGCCGGTCTTTTCGTCCAGCGCGAGCAGCACGATCCGCTCGCCAATCGTCAGATCCTCAGTCATGAAATCCCCCTCTCGAGAGGGAACGCTGCAGGGGAACCTGTGGTTCCCGTTGCGCGCCAGCAAAGCTCGGACGATTGGGTCGAGGTCCGGGGCAATCGGGCGGGGAAAGTAATCCCTGCCCGATTCGCCGATAAGCTGGCGTTTGTAACGCACCATCCCCGCGGGTGCGGGGAGCAGGGGAGCTCCTGAATGAGCCGGAACCGGCCGTGGGGACCATCCCCGCGGGTGCGGGGAGCAGTGCCACGTATCCCATTCAGTGCTCCCAGAGCGGGGACCATCCCCGCGGGTGCGGGGAGCAGCTCGGCGAGCGGGCCGACGGCTCCTGGTCCGCGGGACCATCCCCGCGGGTGCGGGGAGCAGTCGCCACTGAAGGGACCTCGATCTCTCGGTTGGGGACCATCCCCGCGGGTGCGGGGAGCAGGATGGCAGTCCGTCACTGCATATGCGGTTGTCGGGACCATCCCCGCGGGTGCGGGGAGCAGATCTGACGAACGCACACATCCCGCATGACAACGGGACCATCCCCGCGGGTGCGGGGAGCAGGCCAAGCTGAGCGCGAGTACCCCCGGGCCACGGGGACCATCCCCGCGGGTGCAGGGAGCAGGGAGCCAAGCCCCGGCATTGCCAGACGCCACGGGGACCATCCCCGCGGGTGCGGGGAGCAGGAGCTGGAGACGGTCGCCACGGAGGAGCCGGAGGGACCATCCCCGCGGGTGCGGGGAGCAGGTTCCGGGATCGCCGAAAAGCGCCGTAGCCGCGGGACCATCCCCGCGGGTGCGGGGAGCAGGGCCCCAGGACCTCCACGTGTTCCGGCTGGAAGGGACCATCCCCGCGGGTGCGGGGAGCAGTTGACCAGGCCGGTCGTCTCGGGCAACAGCACGGGACCATCCCCGCGGGTGCGGGGAGCAGCCGGCCACAGGCACGGACTGGCACGTGGACTTGGGACCATCCCCGCGGGTGCGGGGAGCAGGTAGTCTCGGTGGTCACGGTGACCTCTGCTTTCGGACCATCCCCGCGGGTGCGGGGAGCAGACGCTCGTCGTGGAGCGGCCGGGGCTCTTTTCGGGACCATCCCCGCGGGTGCGGGGAGCAGGTGCCGCTGGAGGACTCCCGCGAGACCGAGGCGGGACCATCCCCGCGGGTGCGGGGAGCAGCACACCATGCGTGTCGTGGTCGTTTTGTCGTTGGGACCATCCCCGCGGGTGCGGGGAGCAGCCATCATGATCAGCCCTCCCTCTCCGACGCTAGGGACCATCCCCGCGGGTGCGGGGAGCAGGCTCCTGGTGGGCACCGCCTGGCGTCTGCTGAGGGACCATCCCCGCGGGTGCGGGGAGCAGTGCACGCCGTGGTCGGCGGCGAAGTCGTGGATGGGACCATCCCCGCGGGTGCGGGGAGCAGGGCTTCGCCTACGTCGGCATCTGGAAGCTGGAGGGACCATCCCCGCGGGTGCGGGGAGCAGACCTTCGCGGCCCGGAGCAGTGCGGTATGTGCGGGACCATCCCCGCGGGTGCGGGGAGCAGAAAGTCGTCAACTCGATCGGGTGTGTCGGCCTGGGACCATCCCCGCGGGTGCGGGGAGCAGACTGTTTGACCTGCGAGTCTATGGCCGCAGAGACGTGTTTTCAGTGACTTTTACAGATTCCGGCAAACAGGGCACAAGGTGACGCATAGCTCGGCTCGTTAGCCGTCGCCGAACGGCTACGCCCGCTGCGTCTGCCAACGACGTAGCCCGCCCTGGCGCCCGCGTCCCGGGCAGGCAGCAGAGTGCCAGGCTCGGGGCGTGAGACATCTCGTCACGGACAGAACGTGGCCCCCGGGCAAGGTGCACGCGCAACCGCGTGTACGTGAAGTCGGCGGTCAAGTCTGGAGTGAGTTCTACGATGAGCCGGTGACCGAGACACTGCCCCCCGTGGGCACTGACCTCTTCGAGGTGGAACGGCTCCTGCTGGCCGAAGCCGCGGAGCCGCCGCTCGCGCCAAAGGACGCTGAAGCCCGGGACCGGGTGTGGGACACGGCGGTCCGGGCGAACCCCACCCTCTTCGACGGGCCTGTGGTGGCGTGTGGGGGGCTGGAGCGCGTGGGCCCGCGCAGTCTGCGTCTGTCCTGGGTGCGTGTGACCTACCGGCATTACGCCCTGCGCCGCGTTCCCGGTGCCACCGCGCTGCCCTCGTTGTTCGTGAACGTCGTCCAGCCGACGGACGACGGCCGTGTGCTGGTGGCGAGGATGTCGCCCTGGACGGCCGCCCCGGGCCGCTGGCAGCTGCCCGGGGGGTCTGTGGAGCCTCCCCAGGGCGGGGCGGTGCTGGACGAGTCGGCACTGGCAGGTCAGGCTGCTCGAGAGCTCGGCGAGGAGGTGGGGGTCGACACGGCCGCCGAGGATCTGCGGCTGTGGGTCGTCACCCGCGGCGAGAACGGCAGTATCGGCCTGACCTACCTCGCCCCGGCCCTTCCCGAGGCATCGCTGCGCGCGGACTTCGCCGCTGTTGCGGCGGCCGAGCGCGCCCAGGGCCGCGAACCCGAACTCGACGGCATCGCCCTGGTGCGCTCACCGGACGAACTGGCCGGTCTGGCCGGTCCGCACGCTGACTACCTGGAGCCGGTCGTCCGCCGCTTCTCCGGTTCCCGCTGAGGTCAGGCGCCGGCGAGGAGGTCGCGTCCCCGTTCGTCGAGCTCGGCCACGCACCGCAGGCCGCGGGCCCGGAAGCGTGCGAGGTCGCCGCGCATGCGGGAGACGGCCTTTCGGGTGCGGACGGAGCGGACACCGCCCATGTGGTCGATGGCCCGGTGCCAGGTGGAGCACGCCTGCTCGATGCTGCCGCGCTTGAGGTGCATCTCCGCGCCCGCGACCAGGTCCAGGGCGACGATACGCGCGTAGGTATCGGCCGGGCGGGCCGTGGCGGCCAGCGCGTACTGCTCGGCGGCGGTCCGGTGGTCTCCCAGGGTCTCGTGGACCTTGGCGGTGCGGGAGTACACCGACGCGGCCGGTGGGCCCCAGGCCAGTGCCCAGAACGGCACCTCGTCGCCGGGGGCACCGGTCAGCAGGGTGCGGGCTCGTTCGGCCTCGGCAAGGGCAGCGCGGTGTTTGCCGCTCTTGGCCAGGGTGTGGGCGTGAACGACGCGGAAGAGTGCTTCGGTCTGGGCGTCCACCCGTCCCTTGGCCCGGTTCAAACCGGTCTCGGCCAGGGCCAGGCAGTGCTCGGGGCGGTGGAGCTTGAGGCCCTGCATGGCCATCGTGCGCATCACGAATCCGTCGTGCCCGCGCAGGCCGGATTCGGCGGCCAGGGCGTAGGACTGGAGGTAGTAGCGCTGGGCGAGGCCCTGTTGGCCTGCGTCGTAGCTCTTCCAGCCCAGGAGGTGTACGCCTCGGCCGGCGGCGGAGAGCATCTGCCGGCGGACTTCGTCGGTACGGAAGCGGGCCCGGCACAGCGGGGCGACGTCGTCGCGGAGGTAGGTGACCAGGGCGCTGCGGCCGTGTTGTCCGCCGTGGCGCTCGTCCATCTCGGAGAACGCGTCGATCATGTCGCGGACGGCGGCGACTTCTGCCATGCCGACGGTGTGGCCGGTGCGGGCGGCGGTGGTGCGGGAGGCGATGTCCTGGAGGTGGTGGAGGGGCAGGGCTGCGGCTGCTGCGGAGTAGGCGGAGGCCGTCAGGAAGCGGCGGCGGTCCAACTCGTACCTCCACATCGGCAGCAGGGCGTCCAGCGGGTCACTCCCGAGGGACAGTCCGATGGTGTCATTCTCGGTTTCTGCCGGGAAGGGCAGGCCGAGGTCGACGGGGGTCAGGAGGCGGCCGAGGCGCCGGGAGAGTGCGACCGCGAGATAGCGGGGTGTATCGCCTCGGGGCACGGATCCGCTGAGCCAGTGTTCGACGTTGGACTTGTTCGTGCGTAAGCGGTCGCCGCATTCGGCGGCGACCGCGCAGACTGCCTTGGCCAGCGCCTCGTAGGTGAGGCCGGATTCGGCGACGACTGCGCTGAGCTGGATGTTCGGTGTGCGCGCGGTCATGAGCACCTGCCCCGATATACGCGATATACCGCTTGGTCCGCCCATCACCGTACCGCTGCCACCAGTCAGCCGGTTGACTCTTCATCAGGCCCGAGCCCGGCGGCCGGCACCCGTACTGCCGCGGATCTGCTCCGGTGCCCACGTCCGCGAACCGCATGTGATGCCCCAGGCTCCGAGGAGGGATCGTCATGGACGAGCAGGATGACCGCTGGGTTTCCGCTACGGCCTCGGCTCTGCTGACGGCGGAGTACGAGCAGGTGCCGATCGACGCGCTGAGCGTCCGACGGCCGGGGCTGCCGTTGGAAACTGCCTACCGGGTACAGAAGGCGGCGGCGGCCCGGCGGATCGCGGACGGCGCCCGCGTCGTCGGCCACAAGGCCGGGGTGACCTCTCGGGCCATGCAGGAGCAGATGGGCGTCGACGAGCCGGACTCGGGCGTTCTGCTGGACGACAGGGTGCTGCCCACCGGCAGCACCCTGGCCCGGTGTGTGCTGATGCAGCCACGAGTGGAGGCCGAGATCGCCTTCCGGCTCGGCTGCGACCTGGCGGGCCCGGACGTGGGCGTCGACGAGGCACGGGCGGCGGTGAAGGAGGTGTTCCTCGCCCTGGAGGTGATCGACACCCGGTTCACCACGTGGTGCCTCACGGTCGCGGACAGCATCGCCGACAACGCGTCATGCGCGCGCGTCGTCACCGGGCCCATGGTGCCGCTCAGCGCGGACATGGACCTGGCCGCCGAGCAGCTGGTCGTCAGCGTCGACGGCACCGCCATCGCGACCGGGGCCGGCTGCGCCGTCCTCGGCGACCCGCTCCGCGCCCTGACGTGGCTCGCCGGACGGCTCCACCGCTCCGGCGACAGCCTGCGTGCCGGGCAGCTGGTCCTGGCCGGGGCCGTGCACGCCAGCCTCCCTCTGGAAGCCCGGAGCACGGTACGCGCCCACTCGCTGCGGCTGCGGCTGCCGCCGGTCGAGTTGCACGTGCGCTAGCCGTCGCCGTCGGCGCACCCCTCATGCATCACCTCTCCACGTGCATCACCTCTCCACTGCCTCACCTCTCCACGTGCATCACCTCTCCACCCGAACGAAGGAGCGGCCGATGGCTGCTGATGAACAGCGTCTGCGTGTCGCCGTGCTCGGCGCGGGCCTGATCGGGATCGACCTCGTCGACAGGATCCGTCGGTCGAGGAAGCTGGAACTGGCCCTGGTGGCGGGCCGCGACCGGGACAGCCTGGGCCTGCGCCGGGCGGCCGAGAAGGGCCATCCGACCACGGCCGGCGGGATCCGCACCGTGGTGGAGGCGGGGCCCTTCGACGTGGTCTTCGACGCCACCAACGCCGAGAGCCACGCCGAGCACTGGGTGGCGCTGCACCCCACCGGAGCGACCCTGATCGACCTGACCCCGACGGGTCTCGGCGCGGCCTTCGTGCCGGGCGTCGACAGCGGCCCGCCGGCGGTCCACCGGCACCTGAACCTCGTCAGCTGCGGCGGACAGGCTGCCATCCCGGTCCTGCACGCAGTCTCCCGGGACTGCACCCCCACGTACATCGAAGTGGTCTCCACCGCGGCGAGCGCGAGCGCCGGCCGGGCCACCCGCCTGAACCTCGACCAGTACATCTCCACCACCGCTGCCGCGATCCGGACCTTCACCGGCACCCGGGACGCGAAGGTGATGGTCAATCTCAGCCCCGCCCGGCCCGCCCCGCCTTTCCGGGTGGCCATGACCGTCCTCGCGGACGGCATCCGTCCCGCACCGGTCCGCACGAGGATCGCGGCCGCGGCCCGGGCCGTGCGTACCTACACGCCCGGGTTCAAGGTGACCTCGCTCGCCGTGGACCCGGGCCGGATCTCGGTCGCCGTGGAGGTGACCGCCTCCGGCGGCCGCCTGCCCCGCCACGCCGGAAGCGTCGACATCATCAACGCCGCCGCCGTCCTGCTCGCCGAGCAGTCGGCCGCCGCCTCCCGATGAAGGGAACCCGCCCATGGACACCAGCTCGCGCCAGCGGCCCCGGATCCTCCTGCACGACCCGACCCTGCGCGACGGCCACCACGCGGTCGGCCACCGGCTCGACGCCGACCAGCTGCGCGTCTACGCCGCCGCCGCGAACGCCGCCGGAGTGCCGGTGGTGGAGGTCGGCCACGGCAACGGCCTGGGCGCCTCCAGCCTCCAGATCGGCCGCGCCGCCCTCGACGACGCCACGATGCTCACCACCGTCCGTGAGGCTCTCACCTCGTCGCGGATGGGCGTCTTCATGGCCCCCGGCTGGGGCACCTCCGACGATCTGGCGGCGGCCGTCCACCACGGCGCCGACGTCGTACGGATCGCCGTGCACTGCACCGAGGCCGACGTCACCGAACGCCACCTCGGTGTCGTCCGCGACCTCGGAGCCGAAGCCCAGGGCGTCCTGCTCATGAGCCACATGACCGGTCCCGGCGAGCTCGCCGAACAGTGCGCTTTGATGGTGAGGTTCGGCGCCCAGGCCGTCGGCGTCATGGACTCCGCCGGCCACTACCTCCCGGCCGACGTCACCGAGCGCGTGCACGCCATCGCCGACGCCGTCGACGTGCCGGTGATCTTCCACGGACACAACAACCTGGGCCTGGCCGTGGCGAACAGCCTTGCCGCCGTGGACGCCGGGGCGTCAGTCATCGACGCGACCGCCCGCGGGTTCGGCGCCGGGGCCGGGAACACTCAGCTCGAAGTCCTCGTGGCCGTCCTCGAGCGCCGTGGCGTCGAGACCGGCGTCGGCCTGCGCGAAGTCCTGGCCGCCGCCGACATCGCCGCCGACCGCCTCATGAAGGACCCGCCGTCCATCGACTCTATCGCCGTGGCCGGCGGGCTGGCCGGGGTGTTCTCCGGCTTCAGGCGGCCCGTCCTCCAGACCGCCCGTGCCGAAGGAGTCGACCCCGTCGACCTGTTCATCGCCCTCGGCGAGCGGCAGGTCGTCGCCGGGCAGGAAGACCTGATCGGCGACGTCGCCCGGCAGCTCAAGGCGGCCACCCGATGACCGCCGTCCCCGGAGGTGCGGGGTGCGCGGCCGTCATCTGCGGAGTCGGCGCAGCGCTGCCCCCGCACGTCGTCTCCAACGCCGACCTGACCGCGCGTCTGGACACCACGGACGCGTGGATCCGCTCGCGGACCGGCATCATCCGGCGGCACGTCGCCGGGGCGGACCTGTCCACGACCGACCTCGCCGTCCGGGCCGCCGCCCAGGCTCTCGCCGACGGCGAACCTGATCCGGTGGACGCCCTGGTGGTGGCCACGACCACCCCGGACCGCTGCTGTCCGGCCACCGCCCCCGTCGTCGCCGCCCGGCTCGGGCTCACCGGCATCCCCGCCCACGACCTCGCGGCAGGCTGCACCGGCTTCCTCTACGCCCTCGCCACGGCGGCTGGGTTCATCGCCGCCGGCACCGCCCGGACCGCCCTGGTCGTCGGCGCCGACCGCCTCGCCGCCCTTCCCGCCCCCGAGGACCGCACGACCGTCCCGCTGTTCGGCGACGGCGCCGGAGCCGTGCTGCTGCGCCGCGGAAGCCCGGACGAGTACGGGGCGCTCGGGCCTGTGGTGCTGGGCAGCGACGGCACCGGAGCAGAGCTGATCCGGGCTTCCCGCCCTGGCGCCCTGCGCATGGAGGGAGCCGATGTCTTCCGGCACGCGGTCGACCGCATGTCCACCGCCTCCCGCGAGGCCGCCACCGCCGCCGGCTGGGAACTCGGCGACGTCGACCGCCTGGCCCCGCACCAGGCCAACAGCCGCATCACCTCGTTCGTCGCCCGCCGACTCGGCGTCCCCGACGACCACCGGCTCGACAACGTGGGCGAGGTCGGCAACACCGGCGCCGCGTCCATCCCCCTGCTCCTCACCCACTCCACCGCCGACGGCCGCCTCAAGCCTGGCCACCGCACCCTGCTCACCGCGTTCGGCGCCGGACTGGCCTGGGGCGCCGTCGCCCTCACCTGGCCCGACCTCTCCCCAACACGTCCTCCGGGATACACGTCCTCCGGAGGGAGCCGAACATGACCGGTGATCTCATCAGTCTCCTGATCCACGACCTCAGGCTGCCCGCCGACCGGCTCACCGACGACGCCGGCCTCGACCACGCGGGATTCGACTCCCTCGCCGTCGTCGAGCTGTCCGTCCTCCTCGCCGACCGCTTCGGAATCGACGTCAGCGACAGCGACATCAGGGACGCCGCGACCCTCGGCCGGCTCGACCTCCTCATCACCAGCAGGCGCAGCGGAAGGTGACCACCCCATGACCAGCACCAGCCGTCCGCCCGGACGAGCCTGGATCATCACCCCCGGACTGCGCGACGACCGTTTCGCCGGCGCGCAGGAGTCCGGCGCCGCGGTCGCCGTCGTCGACATCGAGGACTCCGTCGCCCCGGCCGACAAGCAGACCGCCCGCACCGCCTGCGAAGCGTTCTTCACACTCCCCGACCCGCCGTGCACCCTCGGCATCCGGATGAACAGCCTCACGACGCTCGACGGCATCAAGGACCTCGTCGCCCTCGCCGCCTACACCGACCGGCCCGGCCTCGTCGTGGTCCCCAAGGTGGAATCCCCCCGCGACATCGACATCGTCGCCGCCGCACTCGACACCGACGGCTACACCCCCGACATCTGGGCGCTGATCGAGAGCCCCCGGGCCTTCGACACCCTTTCCGCGATCACGCGCGCGCCCCGGCTCGGCGGTGTCGTCTTCGGCTCCGCCGACTACGCCGCCTCCGTCCACTGCGGTCTGGGCTGGGACGCCCTCCACTACGCCCGCTCGGCCCTCATCAACGCGGCCACCGCCGCGAACATCCCCGCCATCGACGCCCCCACCTGGGAACTCGACAACCCCGATGCTCTACGCCGTGACGCCGAGCGGGCCAAGGAACTCGGCTTCCACGGCAAGGGCTGCGTCCACCCCCGCCACGTCGAGGTGATCAACGACGTCTTCACCCCCTCTGCCGAGGAGCTCGCCCAAGCCCGCGCCGTCCTCGCGGCCGCCGACGCCGGCGGCGGAACGGTGACCACCGTGAACGGACAGATGCGCGGCACCCCCTTCTTCAACGCCGCCCGCGCGCTCGTCGCCGAAGCGGACCGTACGACATGACCTCCGCCCCGCCCCACGGCTACCGCCGGACCGGCACCGACCGGATCCGCGAAAACGTCGGCCTCTCCTATCCCGAGCTCGTCCCCGGCCTGGTCATCGAGCACCGGCCCGGCCGGACCGTCACCGAACTCGACAGCCTCCTCGGCGCCGCCCTGAGCGGCAATGTCGCTCCCATCCACACCGATGCCCACTACAGCAGCCAGACCCGGTGGGGCCGCCTCCTGGTCTGCTCCGGCGTCACCCTCAACCTCGTGGCCGGCATGACCGTCCGCAGCGTCAGCGGCCTGACCATCGCCAACCTCGCCGTGGACCAGGTGCACTTCACCGCACCGGTCCACATCGGCGACACCCTGTACGCCGAGACACAGATCCTCGCCCGCCGGGCATCCGAAAGCCGCCCCGACACCGGGGTCATCACCTGCCGCACCACCGCCCACAACCAGGTCGACACCAGCGTCCTGGCCTTCCACCGCACCTTCCTCGTCCCCCTGGACGCCGACGCCGCCCGCGACGCCACCCACTACTGAAGGCGGACCATGAACCAGCAGCTGACCTTCGCCCCGGCCGACGACGGCCTGTGGGAGCAGTACGACCGGCTCGCCACCCGCGCCTACGGCCACCCCATCGGCGACATCACCCACCTGCGCGAACACGCCGACCTCCAGGTCGCCGTACGCGGGGGCCGGGTCGTCGCCGGCGGCCTCGGCCTCCTCGTCGACCAGTTCTTCGGCGGCGCCCCCGTCCCCAGCGCATGCCTCGGCGACGGATGTGTCGCCCCCGAGGAACGCGGCGACCACCTGGCCACCGACATGGCCACCGAACGACTGCGCCCCCTGATCGCGCGCGGAGCGGTGATCTCCGCGATCGTGACCTCCTCCACCGGCTACGCCCGCCGCCTCGGCTGGGAAGCCCCCACCGGCGTCCTCGCCTGGACGGTGGCCACCGACGACCTCAAACGAAGCTTCACCAGTGGCGACTTCCAGGTCGAGCACGGACCGGCCGACGAAGCCGAAGCCCTCCAACGCGACCTCGCCCGCCAGTGGAACGGCCCCGTCCGCCGGCCCACCTGGTGGACCCGGTGGAAGCAGGCCAAAAGCAACCTCACCACCTACCGTTTCACCCGGCCCGGCCACCCCACCACCGGCCTGCTCAGCCTCACCACCGAACGCCACGAACGCCACGGCATGAACCTGACCGTCCACGACTTCTGGGCCGCCGACCGGCCCACCGCCGCCGCCATTCTCGCCTTCCTGGGCCGCCACAACACCCGCACCCGCACCACCCACTTCCGGCGCGGCGCCCTCCCGCCCTACCCCACCCTCCTCCACGGACTCCGCCACCACCGAACAACCGCCGAAGCCTGGCACCCCTGGATGCTCCGCATCCTCGACGTCCCTGAGGCCATCCGGCTCCGCGGCTGGCCGGGCGACCTCACCACCGCCGTACCGGTCGAGATCGAGAACGAGACAGGTGACTGGGACCGGTGGATGCTCAGAATCAGAACCGGAGCGGCAGAGATCGTCCCCACCCACGTCGAGGGACAGGTGACCTTCACACGGCGCCAGCTCGCGGTCTGGTACGCCGGCGGCTACCGGTCCACCACCTCGGCCCGAATGGCCGGAGTCCACGCCGTATCGGAGAAGGCACTCGCGACCCTCCTCCGCAGCACGACACAGCTCGAGCCCTGGCTACCCGACCACTTCTAACCGGGATCCCCCTGCAAATCGCGGACCGAGATGACGACCGGAGATGACCAGCCGCGGCACTGGACACTGCTGGAATTCTCCGCCGAAGAGTCCGCCACCCAGCGCACGAGGCCCCATCCCCGCGGGTGCGGGGAGCATGCACTTAGGCATCGTTTCTTATGGCGTGATCACTCGTTGAACCGTGCATGACGGATCTGGTTCAGCGGTTGGTGCCGGATGAGTTGTGGGTCCTGTTCCGGCGAGTAGTGCCACCGACTGAGGTGCAGCGTCCACAGGGCGGGGGGCGACGGCGGGCAGGTGACCGCGAGACTCTTGCGGCGATCATCTTTGTAGCCACCTCGGGCTGCACCTGGCGTCAACTGCCGCCGGTGTTCGGTCCGGCCTGGCCGACGGTCTACCGGCGCTTCGCCCAGTGGAGCCGGGCCAGGGTGTGGGCTCGTCTCCACCGGGTCGTCCTCGATGAACTCGGCGCCCGCGGCGACCTGGACTGGTCGCGATGTGCGATCGACTCCGTCAGTGTCCGGGCAGCAAAAGGGGGCCACTGACCGGACCGAATCCGACCGACCGCGGCAAGAACGGATCGAAGATCCACCTGATCACCGACCGGAACGGTCTGCCCCTGTCACTGGGCATCTCCGGCGCCAACATGCACGACGGCCTCGGCCTGGAACCGCTTGTGCGTGGGATACCGCCCATCCGCTCCCGGCGCGGACCGCGCCGCCGACGACCGGCCAAACTCCATGGCGACAAGGGATACGACTACGACCACCTGCGCCGATGGCTCCGCAAGCGAGGCATCCGTCACCGCATCGCACGCAAGGGAATCGAGTCCTCCCAGCGGCTGGGCCGCCACCGCTGGGTGGTCGAAAGGACGGTTTCCTGGCTGGCCGGCTGCCGCCGCCTGCACCGTCGCTACGAACGCAAGGCCGAGCACTTCCTCGCCTTCGTCGGAATAGCCGCAGCCCTCATCTGCCACCGCCGTCTGGACAGATGCTCCGATCAGACAGGCTGGGAGCCGTGTCAGGCCAGCATGAGGACTACGCCATCGCCTGCGGTGGCGACAGCGGAGAAGAACCGGGCCAGTTCCTCGTAGCGGTGCCGCAGAGTGTCCAGGTCCGAGGGGACTCCGGTTTCGGACTCCGGCAGGAGGTAGATCTCGGCGCTGCGCATGGCCGCCAGGTCGTAGTGCCGTGCCAACTCGTCAAACGGTGTGGTGGCAAGGCAGCCGCTGGCCCGGGCCACGTCCTTGGGGGTCAAATACCTGGCGGGTCCGTAGTCCATGTCGTCCTCCAACGGAAGCTCAGCCCCTCCGTGGATGACATCGACCGGCATGCCACCGTGGGCGGCAATGAGGTAGTGCAGCTTGTGCCACGACTTCTCGATGCTGAAATACGGTGCCTTCTCGGGTTGAAGCGGGTCCTCTTCCGCCCAGGCATCACCCAGCTCGTCGATGTGTTCCTGCGCCCAGGACGGATCACTCAACGACCGCTGCAGCTCAGCAGGGGAGAGACGGACGTACTCGCAGTGGATGCCCATGGGCGCGAACCCTAGTCGCAGACTCTGACATCGCTCCGGTCATGTCCGCCAACTGCCTGCAGTCAGCCATAAGAAACGACGTCTTAAGGGACCTCCAGGTACAGCCGCGCGGGGACCATCCCCGCGGGTGCGGGGAGCAGCACCGCAGGGTGGTCGCGGAGGACTACACGACGGGACCATCCCCGCGGGTGCGGAGAGCAGTGGACTCCGCCACGACCGGGGCGAAGGCCGAAGGGACCATCCCCGCGGGTGCGGGGAGCAGATCTGCGCCTGCAACTTTGTGATCTCGGCGCGGGGACCATCCCCGCGGGTGCGGGGAGCAGAAGGGCACCGTGAACGGCGGGCGCAAGGGCCTGGGACCATCCCCGCGGGTGCGGGGAGCAGCCGGCGCGCACCGTCCGCACGTACGCCGAGGAGGGACCATCCCCGCGGGTGCGGGGAGCAGGTCTGGCAGGTCGGCGCGCGCCTCTCCCCGGTGGGACCATCCCCGCGGGTGCGGGGAGCAGACGCCTGTCGCGCCGGTTGGCCGAATTCCGGCGGGTGCGGGGAGCAGCGCAGAAGGGCCGATCCCTCTCCTACCGGGAGGGGACCATCCCCGCGGGTGCGGGGAGCAGTGGTTTCGGAGTACGACGCCCTGACCGGGATGGGGACCATCCCCGCGGGTGCGGGGAGCAGCACAACGAGCAGGGCGAGCACGCGGGGAACTGGGGACCATCCCCGCGGGTGCGGGGAGCAGACGGACATCGAATACGAGTTGCTCGCAGCACGGGGACCATCCCCGCGGGTGCGGGGAGCAGTCCTCGAAGTCGTCCGCGGTGACGTCGCCCTCGGGACCATCCCCGCGGGTGCGGGGAGCAGCGCATCCGTATCGGCGGCCGCGAGTTCGAGAAGGGACCATCCCCGCGGGTGCGGGGAGCAGTCGAGCCCTCGGTAACCTTCCTCGTGCCCAGAGGGACCATCCCCGCGGGTGCGGGGAGCAGACTGTTTGACCTGCGAGTTTATAGCCGCAGAGGCGTGTTTTCAGTTACTTTTACAGATTCCGACAAATAGAGCATAAGGCGATGTGAACCCGTAGGCCTGAACAAGGAGATGTGGTGACAGGAGGACAACGGAGTACCGCAGCGGCGGCGGAGCGTGGCCATCACCGAACTCCGCTCGTTGCTGTTCAACGGCCCATGGCCGCCGTCCCGCAGCAGGACCAGCTCGCGCGGCCTGCAACCGGTCTCACGGTGATGGGCCGCTGCCCTGTCCGTGGTCATTGCGGGCATCGAAGCGCGGGCGCCGGACGTGCTGCTGTCGCAGACCACATTGCCGACGCCGTCGGAGCGATGGCTTCGGGGGACGGCGCGGCCGTCTGCGGGCCGCGCATCCGATGGAGTGCGTGGCCGGTGAGTCCGGGCGGCAGGGTGACCGCGAGCCGTCCGCCGTGGTGCTCGGCCAGCGTGGCGACGGCCCGCAGGGCGTCCACATCTGCTGTGGCGAAGCGGGCGGGCTGCCCGGCCATGGCACGCTGGGCGTTCGCGGCCTCGGCCCGCTCCACCAGGATCTGTGCGCTGCGGCCGACGTCGCCGTAGGGGCCGGCCGCAGTGCCGGGGCCGTCGGGCAGGTCTGCGGCGGGCAGCCGCTGCCATGCCTGCCGGAAGGCAGCCACCCTGGGGTGCTTCGAGGACGCGGTCAGTTCCCGGCCCATGGGCGTTTCCCGCCACGCTTGGAAGGCCTCGGCAATCTCCCGGGAGGCGTGCGCTGCCTCCCCCTGCGTCGAGTACGGGACCGGTGCACCGGTCCGCAGGGTGGTGTGCAACTGCCGCACTTCGGAGGCGATGCCGTCGGCGGCGGCGTCGGAAGCCGGGTGGTCGGGGCGCGGGATGCCGGGGTTGCTGTAGGCGAGGGCTGCGTCGCCGAGTTTGAGCAGGGCTTCGGCGGTGGGCAGGTCGCCGCCGCGGGGGCCGCGGTGTACCCGGTCGGCGAGAGCCAGCGCGCAGTTGCCGATCGCTGTGGCGGTGCGGAGGGAGACCGTGCGCCAGAAGCCCTGCACGCGGAGGTCGGTGCGCAGTTGGCCGAAGTACTCGCCCGCCTGTTCGCGAAGCACGTTCCACAGGTGGGTGGTGGCGCCCCGGACGTTCTGCAGTCGCTGCCATTCCGGGAAGTCCCGCAGCGCGGCGGCGTGGGTGCCGGCCTGTCGCAGGGCCGCGTCGACCGGCCCCGGATCGCGCCGGGAGTACATGGGGCCGTCGAGGCCGGCCGGGGCGGGTGCCGTCTGCCGTTCGCCGTCGGCTCGGGGAGCGGGCACGGCCCGCCGCCATTGTTCCTCCAGCTCGCGCAGCGGCACGTCGACGGCTTCGAGCAGGTCCTCTACCGTGCCGTGTTCGGGCGGGACGGTGTCGGCCCAGGCGTTCGCAACGGTGGAGGTGAAGGCCTGCCGGAGATCGACGGGTTCGTAGGTGTCGGCTCCCGGGACGGCCGGACCGCTCTCGGAGGGAGCTTTCGCGGGCGTCTGTGTCCCGGAGGCCGGGTCCGGGGCCGTCTTGAGCCGCCACTGGGGGACACCGTAGGCGTCGTGGAGGATTCCGCCCTTCTTGCTCCAGCTACCGGTCGGCAGGTCGGTGCCGGTCCACAGCGGCAGGTCCCGCTCTTCCCGGGAGGGCGCGGCTGCGGCCCGGACCAGTGCGCGGTCCCGCAGCGAGTTCCTCCGTTCCGCCGGTGTCGGCGACTTCGCCCGGGCGCCGGGCCGATTCTCCGGCCGTGCCCGGAGCAAGGCGGCCTCGGCGATGGCCCGCAGGTGTTCGCCACCGGTGGTGACGGGGTCGGGAACCGCCTCTTCGCCGGACGGCTCCGGCGCCGCCTCGGCGTCGGGCGTGGCGAGTGGCCGGGCTTCCTCTTTCGTGGGTGCCGGGGCGCGCTCGGCGCTCCCCTGCTCGAGGGTGGCCGCGATCCGCTGCCGTACGTGCGCGGACTCGTCGGCCGGTACGGGCGGTTCGGGCGGCGGATACGGCGGCTGCTGCCGTTCGTCACGGAGCAGGACGGCGGAGCCGAGCCGGGAGGCGGGAGAACCGTTGGCCTCCGCAGCGAAGTGGCGCGGACGTCGGCTCACAGGCGGGCCCCTCTCCCGAGCGTGGCCGGCGCAGGCATGGCGGGCCCTCGCTCGATCACGCCCCGCGCCGTGGGGGCCGCGGCGGGGACCGGGGCCCAGGCCCGGGCGGTGATGTGGCGGTGAGCCGCCGCGTCGAGGACGGCGCGGCTGGTGTCCATGCCGATGGCCGGAGCGGTGGACAGCAGGCTCTGCGCTGCGGCCTGTTGAGCGGCGCAGACTTGCTGGAACGGGGCGCGGAGGCGATCCAGTTGATGGTCGTGGAGCTGGTAGAAGCGGTACGGGTGGCCGACGGGATGGTGTTCGGGGGCGTCGGTGAGCAGGCGGTGTTCGATGGCCGTCACGGCCTGGGGTGCGGCCACCGCGATCCGCCAGTCGGCGACGGTGAGGCGGTACACGGTCTGAGCCAGTTCGGCGACGCCTCCCGCGTCGGCCACGATCTCGGGGGCCGGCCGTGTCCGGGGCGGGCCGCTCGCGGAGTCGGGGTCCCAGTCGGCGCCGAACAGGAGCCGTCCCGCGCGGAGGACTGATGCGTGTGTGATCTCCACGGCCGGGTGGGGGGCCGTTCCCCGCGGCATGCGGGAGATCTGGCCTCGGCGCATCATCTCGTAGCTCGGCCGGGGCAGCCGGGGACGGATCCGGGGGTCGTCCACGTCGACGACGCGGTCCCAGCGCTCTTAGACCTCTCTCCACGCTCGGCCGGCGCTGCGGAAGACGTCCGCGCATCTGCTGAGCGACGTGCCCCCCCTCCTTCGGTGCCTCGGCGGCGGCCTGCACCAGGAGCCGCCCGGCGAGCATGGTGCCCAGGGACCGCCACCGGATGATCGACTGCAGGTCGGATCCGCTGAGGGGCTGACCGGAACGGCTGTGGAGAGTCTCGTAGGCAGCGCGGGAGAGCCGCTCGCAGTCGTCCCGGATCCGGTCGGCGGCCTGGGTGAGCGGGTCGGTGGGGAGGGCGGGGACCGGAATGACCGGGAGAGCCTGAGGGAAGGCGGCCAGCGCCGGATCCGCGTCGGCGCTGTGGTGCCGGGCCTGGACCGACGCGTACTGCAGGGAGGCGTGAGCGGTCTGGAGCCTGACCGAGGCGTTGCGGTGGTCGAGTCTCTGGTTGACGGTGTGCAGGATCCGGCTCGTGGAATGGAGGATCCTGGAGACGTGGCGCAGGTGGTACGCCTGTGCGGAGCGTGTGGTGAAGGCGAGCGCGTACGGGGTGACCGGAGCACCGGTGCCGTCGCGGTGTCCGCGGATCAGGTCGATGACGGCTCCGCCGGCCTGCACCGCGGTACCGAGCATGCCGTCGTTCGCCGCGCTGTCCGGGGTGACCGGCGGCAGCCAGCGGGCTGCACCGGCGAGCGCGCGCCGGGCGTGGCGGAGGTGGTGGAAGGTGTCGCCGGCAGCGGCGTCGACAGGGTCCCCCGGCTGGCCGAGTAAAAGGTGTACGTGCCCGACCAGGGTGTCGAGCTGTCTGATCGCGAGGGCGTGTGCGAAGACGTCGTCTCCGGGCAGAGTGACGGACGTGACTCGTTCAAGGCGGTGGTGAAGGACGTCGTAGAGCTCTCCGAGCGTGACGGTCATGAGGTCCCGCCACCGTCCTGCCGGACGGTCATGAGGAGATGAGCGGCGGCTGCCGCGTGGCCGGCCGTGAGGTTGAGCTGCTCCGCGTCGTCCGCGCATTCCGGTACGGAAGCCAGCCGGCGCAGGGCCACGTCGACGTGGCGCAGCAGCGCCCCGTACGGCTCGAGCCCGGTTCTGCCGGGGGACGCGACCGGAGTCTCCAGAGGCCGGCCGTTCTCGGGCGGCGGCAACAGGCGGCGGCCGTCCGCACACTTGATGCCGGCGAGCATGGCCTGCATCTCGTCGCTGCCCTCGTCGAGGGCGAGGGCGTCCGCCAGTCGGCCTACGACGTCGAACGCGTCCCAGGCGGCGCAGAGCACGGCGTCGGCCTGGTCGGCGTCCAGGGCGGTGGCGAGGTCGGTGATGGCCGGTTGCGTCATCGCTGTGATTCCTCCTGTCGGCCTCGCCGCGCACCGTCGGCGCGGCTGCTGCGGCTTTCCGCGAGGGTCCCACTTCGGATCAACGACGGCTGCGGCCTGTGGATGACCGACGGATCGCAGAACCACACGGACGGGAGCGCTCGGACGGGAGCGCGGCTCGGGTATGGCCGGGCTGACCGCGGTGAAACACCTTGTGCTCTACGGCCGCAATCTGGTCCGGATACCGCCCGAGGTCGTCGAGACCAGGGTTCCGCGGTTGCGGCCTACCTCAGCCTCCGCCACGGATCTCGCCACGGGACCTGGATTTCCGGCGCTGGGGCGCCACGGCCGCTCACAGCTGCAGCGTCTGCGACCGTCCGATCAAGCAGGCCGACGAGCATCATCAGATGTGGATCTCGCTACGCCAGCCCGTTCGCGGAGCAGGCTCCACAGGTGGGTGGTGGCGCCCCGGACGACGCCCGTGCCTACCGGGACTCCAGCGTCGACCGCGCGGTGATGAACGCGCCTGTCCTTGGCAACGGCGCCTATCGCGGCACATCTGCCCTCATCCCGCACTGGCCGCGCGAAGACAGACTCCTCACATCTGAACAACTGACCGAAAATGCCGTCCACCGCCGAGCCGGGGCCCGCGTCGAGCATGCCTTTTCCCGGATGAAGACCTACAAGATCCTCCGCGACTGCCGCTTACGCGGAGACGGTGTTCACCAGACCGTCCTCGGCATGGCCCGACTGCGCAACCTGGCTCTCGCCGGTAGGACGGGCGAGGGAATGTGCCTATCCCCAGGACTTCGATCTCGAACCCGGCGAGAAGCTCGCGCACGGTGGCCTCCGTGAGCCCGAGCTCGGCCGACCGCATCCTGGCGAGCTGACCGGCGCAGGTTCTCCACTGCTCCCCCCAGAACCGTTCCGGCCTACAGAGCGTGAATAGACATGACAAGATGCGGTCGGAACAGAAGGGGGCCGGGTGTCCTTCGAGCAGGAATGGGCGCAGCTGAAAGCCGATGCGCGGGCGCGGCAGGCCGAGGGCGGCATGCGGCTCAACCAGCTGCCGGCGGACTCCGGCGGAGGCGCGCCGGCCGCCTCGGGCAAGGATCTGGTGGCGAAGGCGGACTCCATCAACGGGAACTCCAACCTGCTGGTGGAGATCGCCGGGCTGCTTCACGAAGGCCGGCCGGACGCCGAGCTGACCACCATGGCACGGGAGCCCAGGGCGCACGGGGACGTGGCGCGTCAGGTGGAGCGCTTCGCCGAGTTCGCGGGTGACCAGTTCCTGGACACCACGGCCCTGTTCGCGGCGCTGTCGACCCGTCTGCGGACGGTCGGCGGGGACTTCGCGGAGATCGAGGACGAGACCGCCCGCCGGTTCCTGGAGGCCGTGCTCGACGGCCGTTACGTCTCGCCGGGAACGCGATGAGCGACGGACTTGGCTACCGTAAGGACGTCGAGTTCCTGGAGAACTGCAACCCGCCGCTGGTGGAGCGCAACGCGGACGAATTCCACCGTATTCAGGCGCTCCTGAAGGCTGTCGCTCCTGCGGCGGAGCGGGCGGAGAAGCACACCGAGTGGCGCAGCGAGGGCAGCGCGCACTACACGGCCCGGCTCACCGAGGGCCGCCGTCTGGTCGACGAGCTCGACGAAGCCTACGGGCACGCGGCGGGTGCGCTGCGTCGCTACGCGGAGGCGCTGACGCTGGCGAAGGCGTACTACTCCAGTGGCCTGGTCAGCGAGCAGGCGCTCGCGGACCTGATTCGCACCAAGGGCACCGCGATCACCCGCACGGCTCAGGAGGCCGAGCCGATGCGGCAGTGGGAGGACATGCGCGACACCACCGGTGTCCTGGACTTCTTCGCGGAGCTGACCATGGACGTCGACGACATCCGGGACGAGGCCAACCGGCTGCACGACGCGGCGGGCGGTGACTTCCACCTGGCGTGGACCACCGAGAAGGAGGCCCGTGCCCTCTGCGTCCACGAGCTCAAGCAGGCGTACGACCTGGTGCCGGACTTCCAGGTGTTCCTCACCGAGCGGGTGGACGTCGCCGCCGCCATGCCCGACCTCCGGCGCGAGGCGGCCGAAGCCAGCAGTAATCCGGTGACCCGGTTGCCGGGCAGCGGCCCCAAGCAGGACTACTACCCGACGGCCGGGGACAAGCCGGTCTCCCCGACGCTCCAGGACATCCGGATGCAGCTCGCCTCACTGCCGGGCGCGACGGACAGCTACTGGATTCCGCCTGCCGGTGACCAGGAGAAGACCGAGTGGATCCGGGCCAACAAGGACGTCATCAAGGCCGCCGCGCAGAACTCCGGACTGCCGCCGTCGATGGTGGCGGGCATCGCCTGGAAGGAGATCGCCGGCCAGCCCGGCCCACTCGACGACATCACCGACACCATCCGGGAACAGGCGGACTCCCCGTTGAGCCCCATCGCGCCGGAGAACCTGCCGTCGCGACTGGGCGGCGACCCCGACGAGACGTCCTTCGGGCCGATCGCCATCCAGGTACGGCGTGGTGCCGAGGTGCTCGGCTACGACCCGGAGAACCTCACCGACCAACAGCGAGCCACGGTGGAGGAATCCCTCCAGGACCCGGGACAGAACATCTTCATCGCCGCCGAGTACCTGGCCCAGCTCAAGGCGGAGAGCGACTTCGCCGACGTACCCCCGGAGGAGATGACGGTGGAAGAGCAACAGGAGCTTGCCGCGCGGTACAACGGGGGACCGTACTGGGAGAACGACCAGGCGCAACGTTATGGCCGCGACTTCGCCCATCATCTGGACCAGGCAAGGAACGCGATCCGCTGATGCAGTCCTCGAACCCCTCGCGCACCGGCGGCAGGCAGGAGACCGGTCACTCCCGTCACCCGGTGGACGACCGCCCGCACCACCCCGATGACGACCGCCGCCTGCTCCGCGTGATCCTCGCCGTCCCGGTGGTGCTGCTGACCCTGGCGGCTGCCTTCTTCCTCTGGCTGGCCGTCAGCACCCGTCCGGACGGCGACTGGGACCAGGCGGCGTACGGCGGAATCGAGCTGGCCTGTGGCCTGTCAGTCGTCCTGGCGGGCGCGGTGGGAGCGCTGTGGCTGGCGCCCTCGGTACGGCGGGTGATGCGGTGGCCGTGGGCGGTACCGGCTGTGGTGCTGGGGGTGGTCGCGGTGGTGCGGTGGGTGTCCAGCGGGGCGTGAGTCCCGGTCGGTTCAGACGCTCACGCCATGACACCGGCCGGCTCGCTCTCGGCGACCAGAAGTCAGTGGCCGCGTTCACCGCAACGCAATGCTCGCCGACCGAGCATATCCAGCCCCGTGGACCGGTCGTCACGGCTACATCACCGTACGAGTCGGTGAGTGGAGGGTCTGGAGCACGGCCGCCTTGCCGGAAGACCGGCAGCGAGACGCCGACCACCGCTCGCCCCACCGCCCGGTGTTCATCCACCCCGGCAACGAAACAACCCCTGCGGAGAGGCGCGCGGGCTCTGTTGAACCTGTAGGCCTACAGCCGCGACCGTGCGTTCGGCGCCGCTGCTGTCCGCGTGTCGTCGTTCCGCGAACCGTGACCCCCTATCGGTCGATGAAAAGTGACCCCTTCCGTGATCAAGTGATCAGTCTGGCTCCATGGGAGTCAGGTGGAAGAGGTGATCGGTGTGGAGGACTGGGCTGAGATCCGGCGGCTCCACCGTGCGGAGGGCATGTCGATCAAGGGGATCGCGCGGCATCTGGGGATCGCCCGGAACACCGTGCGGCGGGCCGTGGCCAGTGATGATCCGCCCAGGTACCGGCGGGCGCCGAAGGGCTCGATCGTGGACGCGGTGGAGCCGGCGATCCGTGAGCTGCTGGCCCAGTATCCGCGGATGCCCGCGACGGTGATCGCCGAGCGGATCGGCTGGGAACGGTCGTTGTCGGTGCTGAAGCGGCGGGTGCGGGAGTTGCGGCCGGTCTATCTTCCGGCGGATCCGGTCTCGCGGACGGCGTATCGGCCCGGCGAGCTGGCCCAGTGTGATCTGTGGTTCCCGCCGGCGGACATCCCGCTGGGCTTCGGGCAGACTGGGCGCCCGCCGGTGCTGGTGATGGTGGCCGGGTACTCGCGGGTGATCACTGCGCGGATGCTGCCGTCGAGGCAGGCCGCCGATCTCGTGAGCGGGCACTGGGACCTGCTGTCCGGCTGGAACGCGGTGCCGAAGGCACTGGTGTGGGACAACGAGCCCGCCATCGGCCGCCGCCGTGAGGGACGGGCCGTGCTGGGGCAGGAGTTCGCCGCGCTGGCCGGGCTGCTGGCCTGCAGGGTGATGTTGTGCCGGCCCCGCGATCCGGAGGCCAAGGGCCTGGTCGAGCGGGCCAACGGCTACCTGGAGACATCGTTCCTGCCCGGCCGGGTGTTCTCCTCCCCGGCCGACTTCAACACGCAGCTGGCCGGGTGGCTCGAGGTCGCCAACCGGCGGGTGCACCGCACGCTGGATGCCCGTCCGGCCGAGCGGTGGGAGGCTGACCGGGCCGCGATGCTGCCGCTGCCGCCGACCGCGCCGCCGCGCTGGTGGCAGACCTCGGTGCGGATCGGCCGGGACCACTACATCCGCCTGGACACCTGCGACTACTCCGTGCACCCCGCCGCGATCGGACGGATCGTGCGGATCGAGGCGGACACCGAAACGGTGCGGGCTCATCTGGACGGCCGCCTGGTCGCCGAGCATGCGCGCTGCTGGGCCCGCCATCAGACGCTGACCGACCCGGACCACGCCGATGCCGCCGCGGTGATGCGCGGCCAGTACCGCCGGGCCGGGACCGATGCCGCTGCGGTGGAGGTCGCCCAGCCGGATCTGCCGGCCTACGACCGTGTCTTCCAGCTGATCGAGGGCGGCGGCGGAGAGGAGTGAAACTCATGGCCACCCCCACCACGTCCCGGGACGTCACTGCCGAACTGGCCTTCCTCAGCCGTGCGTTGAAGGCGCCGGCGTTGCTGGATGCTGCCGACCGGCTCGCTGAACGCGCCAGCGCCGAGTCCTGGACGCATCAGGAGTATCTGGCCGCCTGCCTGCAGCGCGAGGTCGCCGCCCGCGAGGCCCACGGCGGGGAGGGCCGCATCCGCGCGGCCCGTTTCCCCGCCCGCAAGACCCTGGAGGAGTTCGACTTCACCCACCTGCGCGGGCTGAAACGGGAGGCGGTGGCCCACCTGGGCACCCTGGACTTCATCACCGGCAAGGAGAACGTGGTCTTCCTCGGCCCGCCCGGCACCGGCAAGACCCACCTGGCCATCGCCTTGGGCATCCGTGCCTGCCAGGCCGGGCACCGCGTCGCGTTCGCCACCGCCTCACAGTGGGTCGACCGCCTGGCCGCCGCCCACACCACCGGCAGGCTCCAGGACGAGCTGCTGCGTCTGGCGCGCGTCCCCGTTCTGGTGATCGACGAAGTCGGCTACATCCCGTTCGAACCGGAAGCGGAGAACCTGTTCTTCCAGCTGATCTCGGGCCGCTACAAACGCGCGTCCGTGATCGTGACCAGCAACAAGCCCTTCGGACGCTGGGGCGAGGTCTTCGGTGACGACACCGTCGCCGCCGCCATGATCGACCGTCTCGTCCACCACGCCGATGTGCTCTCCTTGAAGGGAGAGTCCTACCGGCTCAAGGACCGCGACATCGGACGCCCGCCAAGCGCGACAACCGGGTGAACAACTGCACACACGGGGTCAAAAGTCACCGACCCCAAAGGGGTCCAGGTTCAGAGACCGCCGACAGTAGGGACCATCCCCGCGGGTGCGGGGAGCAGTTGATCTTCCGGATCGACCCCGCGGTGGTGTCGGGACCATCCCCGCGGGTGCGGGGAGCAGGGGGACGAGCGCCAGGACGAGGGCGCGGAACCGGGACCATCCCCGCGGGTGCGGGGAGCAGTGGTTGCAGTAGTTGCGGACGTCGTCCGTGTTGGGACCATCCCCGCGGGTGCGGGGAGCAGGCCGCGCCCCGCCTCGGGCCCGATGGCGCGCAGGGACCATCCCCGCGGGTGCGGGGAGCAGCCTCGGTCCGGGGGCACCTGTGGTTTTCGGGTGGGACCATCCCCGCGGGTGCGGGGAGCAGAACCGAAGGAAGCTCGATGCCCTTCGGAACGAGGGACCATCCCCGCGGGTGCGGGGAGCAGGAGTAGCGGCCCTGTACGGTCCGGCAAGGCTTGGGACCATCCCCGCGGGTGCGGGGAGCAGCTCGGCGCGTGGGCCGAGGAGCTGCGGTTCGGGGGACCATCCCCGCGGGTGCGGGGAGCAGCCTGTTCCCGCATCGAATGCCATTCCCGGCATGGGACCATCCCCGCGGGTGCGGGGAGCAGGCCGACGAGGTGTCGATGGCGGTGAGCTTGCCGGGACCATCCCCGCGGGTGCGGGGAGCAGCTACCTCCGTGGTCATCGGGCGGGCCGCCCCGGGGACCATCCCCGCGGGTGCGGGGAGCAGGGGCGTCCCCTCACCGAAGGCGACACCGTCGCGGGACCATCCCCGCGGGTGCGGGGAGCAGGTCCAGTCCGGGCCGAGGTTCTTTCCGGTCGGGGGACCATCCCCGCGGGTGCGGGGAGCAGGACGTGGAGCACGTCCGCTGGCACGAGACCGAGGGACCATCCCCGCGGGTGCGGGGAGCAGACGCCCTGCCCGCTGCCGCCGCTCCCCGAGTAGGGACCATCCCCGCGGGTGCGGGGAGCAGGTCGTAGGTGATGCCGATATCCCCGCCCGCCGTGGGACCATCCCCGCGGGTGCGGGGAGCAGGTCGCGTTGACGGTGAGGGCCGCGCCCACACCGGGACCATCCCCGCGGGTGCGGGGAGCAGCTCCCTTGTAGCGGTGGCCATGCCCCCGGACCGGGACCATCCCCGCGGGTGCGGGGAGCAGCCGAACTTCCCCGATGGTTGCAGGCTGAATGCGGGACCATCCCCGCGGGTGCGGGGAGCAGGGCATGACAAGCACCTCAATCGCGCTCGCCGTGGGACCATCCCCGCGGGTGCGGGGAGCAGCCCGGGACTTCTTCTTCTGCTTCTCCCGCGGGGGGACCATCCCCGCGGGTGCGGGGAGCAGACCAGGCCGGACATGATCCCGTCGATCTCCTCGGGACCATCCCCGCGGGTGCGGGGAGCAGACTGTTTGACCTGCGAGTTTATTGTCGCAGTGCCGTGTTTTCAGTGACTTTAATAAATTCCGGCAAATTGGGCATGGGGGAGGAATCTAGATTCGTAAGCACTTCCATGGTTAGCCGATCATCGTACGTCTTGGTGATGTTGCCTTCCCTGCGGACGCTTCTGTTTGCTCGTTTTGATGTGCGGAGCCGGGACCTGCCTGTATCAATCACGGCATGAGTGATGGGGGGAACGCCCGTTCCGGCCTGTTGCGTCGGCTTGGGGAGCCGGCGCGGTCGGTGTGGGCCAAGCATGATCGTGACACCGACGGGTGGCTGCCTTTGTGGCGGCACATGGAGGACAGTGCTGCGGTAGCCGGCCTGTTGTGGGACCGATGGCTGCCCGTAGGGGTGCGGAAGGTGATCGCCGAGGCGCTGCCGCAGGGGGAGCCGGAGGCACGTGCTCTTGCCGTATGGCTCGCTGGTGTGCACGACATCGGCAAGGCCACCCCGGCGTTCGCGTGTCAGGTCGACCAGCTCGCCGACGCGATGCGCGATCAGGGACTGGAGATGCGTTCGGCCAAGGCGTTCGGGCCGGATCGTCGGATTGCGCCGCATGGTCTGGCGGGGCAGGTGCTGCTGGGGGAATGGCTGGAGGAACAGCACGGGTGGGTGTCTGCTCGGACCGGGCAGTTCACGGTTGCTGTGGGCGGGCATCATGGGGTGCCGCCCGAGCATGGTCAGATCAAAGCCCTGTACGAGCATGAGGAGTTGCTGCGAACTCCGGGTGCAAGCGGCCGTGTCTGGCGGCAGGTGCAGACCGAGCTGCTCGATGCCTGTGCCGAGCGTTTCGGTGTGGCCGAACGGCTGGGGGGGTGGCGGGCAGTCAGGCTGCCGCAGCCGGTGCAGGTGCTGCTCACCGCGCTGGTCATCGTCTCCGACTGGATCGCCAGCAATCCGGACCTCTTCCCCTACTTTCCCGATGGCGCCTCCCGTAGCGACCAGGAGCGTCTTGCCGCGGCCTGGCGAGGCCTGGACCTGCCGGCTCCGTGGCAGGCCGAGGAACCGGACCGTAGTGCTCAGGAGCTGTTCACCTCCCGGTTCGAACTGCCGGTGGGAGCGGAGATACGCCCTGTGCAGGAAGCGGCCGTGGGGCTGGCCCGGGAGATGGAGGCGCCCGGTCTGATGATCGTCGAGGCGCCGATGGGTGAGGGTAAGACGGAGGCGGCACTCGCCGTGGCCGAAATCTTCGCGGCGCGCTCGGGTGCGGGCGGGGTGTTCTTCGCACTGCCCACCATGGCCACCGGCAATGCCATGTTCCCCCGCCTGCTCGACTGGCTGGGCCGGGTGCCGGGGGTGGCAGGCTCTCGTCGCTCGGTGCACCTGGCGCATTCCAAAGCGGCTCTCAACGAGGACTTCGCCGGCCTGATGGCCCGTACGGGACGGGTCGTGGCCGTCGACGTGGACGAAGCGGCGCCCGCGTCCGGGCAGAAGCGGGGCGGACAGCACCGCGCGGGGGCCGAGCTCGTGGCGCATGCCTGGCTGCGTGGCCGTAAGAAGGCCATGCTGGCCTCGTTCGTCGCGGGCACCATCGACCAGTTGCTGTTCGCCGGGCTGAAGAGCAGGCACCTGGCGCTGCGTCACCTCGCTGTGGCCGGGAAGGTCGTCGTCATCGACGAGGCGCACGCCTACGACACGTACATGAGCGTGTACCTGGACCGGGTGCTGTCCTGGCTGGGTGCGTACCGGGTTCCGGTGGTGGTGCTGTCCGCGACCCTGCCTGCCTCACGCAGGCGTGAACTTGTTACGGCCTACTCCGGCCGGGCCGAAGCGGTGGCCCTGAAGGAGACGGAAGCGGCTGCGCCGGACGCGTACCCGCTGCTTACCGCCGTCGCTCCGGGCGGCGTTGCGCTGACCCGCCGCCCGCAGGCATCGGCCCGGTCGACAAAGGTGCGGGTGGAACGGCTCGCCGACGGCCTGGACGTCCTCGCCGACCGGCTGGAGAGCGAGCTGATCGACGGCGGGTGCGTCCTGGTGATCCGGAACACGGTCAGACGGGTACTGGAGACGGCTCGCGCACTGCGCGACAGGTTCGGCACCGAGAACGTGACCGTCGCCCACTCGTGCTTCGTCGACCTCGACCGGGCGGGCAAGGACAGCACACTCCTCCGCCTTTTCGGGCCTCCGGAGAAGACGAGCGACAGGCCCACGGGCCGGCACATCGTGGTGGCCAGCCAGGTCGCCGAGCAGTCCCTGGACGTCGACTTCGATCTGCTGGTCAGCGACCTGTGCCCGGTCGACCTGCTCCTGCAGCGCATGGGCCGCCTGCACCGCCATCGGCGTGGACAGGACCAACGAGACCGGCCCGAGCACCTGCGGACCGCGCGCTGTCTGGTGACGGGAGCCGACTGGACGGCGGACGTGCCGGCCCCGGTACGGGGATCGGTCGCCGTGTACGGGCAGTACGCCCTGCTGCGGTCGGCCGCGGTACTCCTCCCCCACCTCGACGGCGGGCCCCGGCGACCGGTGCGGCTGCCGGCCGACATCAGCCCCCTCGTGCAGAACGCGTACGGAGAAGGCCCGGTCGGGCCGGACCACTGGCAGGACGCCATGAAGGCGGCCCGCGAGCGGTTCGAGCGGCACCGCGACGACCAGGCCGAGCGCGCCGCGGTGTTCCGCCTGGGAGACGTCGGCAAACCGGGACGGCCGCTGTTCGGCTGGGTCGCCGCCGGCGTGGGAGACACCGACGACACCCCTGCCGGACGTGCGCAGGTCCGCGACAGCCGGGACAGCCTGGAGGTCGTCGTCGTGCAGCGGCGCGGTGACGGGAGCCTCGCCACCCTGCCGTGGCTCGATCCGGACGGCAAGGGTCGTCGGCGTGCGGGCCTCGATCTGCCGCAGGACGCGACGCCGACACGGTTCGCTGCACGTACGGCCGCGAGCTGCGGACTGCGGCTTCCCCTGCAGTTCTCCGGCGAGACCATGGACCGGGCCATCCAGGAGCTGGAGCAGCTGTACCTGCCCAACTGGCAGGGCAGGGACAGCCCTTGGCTCTCCGACCAGCTGATTCTCGCTCTCGACGAGGATTGTCAGACCCACCTGGCAGAGTTCGCACTCCGCTACAGCCCGAGTGACGGTCTTGAGGTGACCCGTGACGCAGACGACTGAACGCTCCGATGCCGGTGTGGGTGGGGGTGAGGTGTTGTCCTTCGACCTGACCAGCCGGCCGTGGATCGGTGTGCTGCGGTGCGACGGCTCCCAGGACGAGCTGTCGCTCCGCCAGGTCTTCGCTCAGGCCGATGATCTGCGCTGCGTCGTGGGGGAACTGGCCACCCAGGAGTTCTCCCTGGGCCGTCTCCTCCTGGCCGTTGCGCACGACGCGTTGGACGGCCCCGGCGACATCGAGGAGTGGGCGGAGCTGTGGGAGGACCCGGACTGCTTCGCTCCGGTCGAGGCGTATCTCGAGGGGCAGCGCGAGCGGTTCGACCTTGTGCACGCGGTCGCGCCGTTCCTGCAAACTGCCGGGCTCCGCACGGCGAAGGACGAGGTGTTCTCCCTCAACCGGCTCGTGGCCGACGTGCCTGCCGGGGATCCGTTCTTCAGCGCGCGGATGCCGGGCGTGGAACGGCTGTCCTTCGCCGAGGCCGCCCGCTGGGTCGTCCACGTCCACGCCTACGACACCTCCGGCATCAAGACCGGCATGGTCGGTGACGACCGGGTCAAGCGCGGCAAGGTGTACCCGCTCGGCACCGGCTGGGCGGGCGGGCTGGGCGGCGTCTTCGTGGAGGGCGGCACACTGCGCGAGACCCTGCTGCTCAATCTGGTGTCGGCGGACACCGAAGGGCTCGACTTCACCGCCGACGACCGGCCGGCCTGGCGCCGTGAGCCCTGCGGGCCGGGCTCCGACGGGCGAGCCGCGACCGGCCTGCGTGACCTGTACACCTGGCAGTCGCGCCGGGTGCGTCTGCACCACGACGCGGACGGTGTCCACGGTGTCGTCCTCGGCTACGGCGATCCCCTCGCTTCCCGGAATGCGCACCGCAGCGAGCCGATGACCGCGTGGCGGCGCAGTCCCGCACAGGAGAAGAAGCTGGGGCGGTCCCCCGTCTTTCTGCCGCTGGAACACGATCCGGCCCGTTCGGCCTGGCGGGGCATCACCGCGCTCCTCGCCGACCGGCTCGAGGACACCGGCGGTAGCGAGGGGCCCTCGCGGCTGCGGCCGCGGATCCTCGAGTGGATCGCGCGGCTGGTGACCGAGGGCTACCTCTCCCGTCGTTTCCTCGTCCGTGCCCGGGTCGCGGGCGTCAGGTACGGGACCCAGCAGTCCGTGGTCGACGAGGTGGTCGACGACCGCTTGGCGATGCCGGTCGTCCTGCTGCACGGGCAGGACCCCGCCTACGCCGGGCAGGCGATTGCCGCGGCCGAGGACGCCGACCGGGCGGTGCGGGCGCTGGGTGACCTCGCGGCCGATCTGGCCCGGGCCACCGGAGCCGAGCAGGAGGGGCCGAAGTCCGCGGCCCGTGCCGAGGGATTCGACGCGCTCGACCAGCCCTACCGCGGATGGCTGTCCGACATGGCGCAGACTTCCGACCCCTTCGAGCACCGGCACACGTGGCAGCGCCAGGTACGGCAGACGGTGGGCCGTCTCGGTGACCGTCTCATCACCGCCGCGGGCGACGCGGCCTGGGAGGGTCGGATCGCCGCCGACACCAAGGGCGGCAGCCACTGGCTGAACGCGGGCCTGGCCGACGTCTGGTTCCGGGGACGACTGGCCAGAGCACTGGGAAATCCCGATGCCTCGAGCTCCCCGAGCTCCCCGAACTCCGACGAGAGTGGCACCGTCTCGGTCGACGACGACGCTGCGCCCGGGCCGGCGCCCACCGGCCCGACGGGAACCGAACACGCCGCGACCGACCCGGAGGTGCACGTATGACCATCGCCGCATCCACATCAGCCCCGCCCTCCGCAGTCCCGGTTCAGCAGCAGGTCGCGGATCTCGCCGCCGCGCACATCGGCTCCTGGCAGAAGGGATACCTCGAGGACAGGCCCCACGCTGTAGGCGCTCTCGCCCGACTGCGCCGCGGCGCGGGCCGTGAAGCAGGCGAGACACCCGACCTGTGGAGTCTGATCGACACCGATCCACTTCACACTGCGGCCGCGGGAGCACGGCCGCTGGGCGAACAGGAGCTGGTGCGTGCCGAGAACGCGCTGCACGCGGCACTCACCCTGTGGGCGTTCCACCAGCAGTCCCGCGGCGTCCCCATGCACCGCCGGCACACTCGTGAGCGGCCGGCCGGCCTGGGCGCGGCGGTCCGGCGCTTGATGCCGGCCGACGGCGTCGACGAACCCGTCCGCAAGCGCCTGGTCCGCGCGGGCACCGCCCCCGACCTGGTCACGCTCACGCAGCGGCTGCGCGACCTCGTCGCCCTGCTGCGCCGCGACGACGTCCCGCTCGACTACGCACTCCTCGCCGACCAGCTCTACCTCTGGCAGTGGCCCGACGGGCCCGCCGCGGTACGCCGCCGGTGGGGCCGCTCCTTCCACGAACAGCGGCGGCCCCGGCCGGCCTCCGACGGGCCCGCCAACGGCGGTACTGCCCTGGCCTCCGACGAGAACACCACCCCGGACACCGACAAGGACGCCTCGTGAACCGCATTTTCCTGGACGTGCACGCGCTGCAGACCGTCCCGCCCAGCAACCTCAACCGGGACGACACGGGCGCGCCCAAGACGGCCGTCTACGGCGGAGTCCCCCGCGCCCGTGTCTCCAGCCAGGCGTGGAAGCGGGCCATCCGCACCTTTTTCAAGGACGAGCACCTGCTCGATCCCGCCGAGCTGGGCGTGCGGACCAAGAAGGTCGTGGAGCTGCTGGCCGACCGGATCACCGGGCTCGACCCTTCCGTCGAGCGGGAGACGGCACTGGAGCTCGCCGACGAGACGGTCAGGGCCGCGGGCTTCAAGACCGAGGTCCCCAAGCGGAAGGCCGACCAGGCGAAGAAGGACAAGGGCCCCGCCCCTGCCCCGGAGAGCAAGTACCTGGTCTTCCTCAGCTCCCGGCAGCTCGACGGCCTGGCCCGCCTCGCGATGGAAGGCGCCGCCGACATCACGGCGTTCCTGAAGACCAAGGAGAACAAGGCCCGCGCCAAGGATCTCGCGGACACCCGGCACTCCGTGGACATCGCCCTGTTCGGCCGGATGGTCGCCGATGTCGCCGACATCAACGTCGACGCCGCCGTGCAGGTCGCCCACGCCCTCAGCGTCCACCGGGTCGACAACGAGTCCGACTACTACACGGCCGTCGACGACGAGAACACCGACGAGGAGACCGGCGCCGGAATGATCGGCACCGTCGACTTCAACTCCGCGACTCTCTACCGCTATGCCGCCCTCGGCGTGCACCAGCTCGCCGCCAACCTCGGCCAGGGCCTGCGCGACGACGAACCGCGCACAGAGCCGGTCCGACGCGCCGTCGAGGCGTTCGTACAGGCCTTCGTCGACTCCCTCCCCACCGGGAAGATCAACACCTTCGGTCACCACACCGAGCCCGACGCCGTGGTCGTCAAGCTCCGCACCACCCGGCCCATCAGCTACGTCGCCGCCTTCGAGGACCCCGTACGCAGCGACGGCGGCGGACACCTGCGCGAGGCCGCCGACCGGCTCGCCGCCTACGCCGCCGATGTCGAGCGCGCCTACGGCGACCCCGACACCACCCTCACCTGGGTCCTGCGTGTCGGCCCCGCCACGCAGAAGCTCACCGGTCTCGGCACTGAGGCAGCAACGCTGCGCGAACTCGCCGCCGCCGTCGGACAGGCCGTCACCGAACGCCTGGAGAAGCCCGCATGAGCCGCACCAGCGTGCTCGCCCTTCGCCTGGCAGGCCCTCTGCAGTCCTGGGGGGCCTCCTCCCGTTTCACCCGCCGCACCACCGAATCGGCCCCGACCAAGAGCGGCGTCGTCGGCCTGCTCGCCTCGGCGGCCGGCATCGAACGCGGCGACGACACGGGCCTGGCCCCCTTGGCCGCGCTGCGGTTCGCCGTCCGCATCGACCAGCCCGGCACCCACATCCGCGACTTCCACACCGCCCACCACGGCGTCACCGGGGCGTCCATGCCGCTCTCCGAGCGTTTCTACCTCGCCGACGCCGTCTTCGTCGCCGCCGTCGAGGGCGATGACGCCCTGCTCAGCGGCCTGTACGACGCCCTGCGCGCCCCGGTCTACCTGCCGTACCTCGGCCGGCGTTCGTGTCCGCCCGCCGAGCCGGTCGATCTCGGACGGTACGAGGACACGCGCCTCGAGGACGTACTGGCGAGTGTGCCGTGGCAGGCCTCCGCCTGGTACCGCAGGCGCCACCGGACCCCGCCGACCCTGACCGTACTGCGCGAGACCAACACCGACGACGAGCCCGCCGAGCCGGCCGACATCCTGCGTGACCAGCCGGTCAGCTTCGACGCCGCCCACCGGCGGCACGCGCTGCGCACCGTCGTCACCACCGCCGTACCGACTCCGATCCCCGCGGGCGGCGGCAGCCCGCAGGACTCACACGACCCGTTCGCCGCCCTCGACGTCCTGGAGAATGAGAGCGCCTGATGTTCCTCTCCCGCTTCCGCGTCAACACCGCGCGGCCCGGCGCTCGCCGCCTGCTGTCCTCGCCCCAGGCCATGCACGCGGCCGTCATGTCGTCCTTCCCCCACCTCCTGCCGTCCGACAGCCCGGAGCCCGACGCACCGCGCGTGCTGTGGCGTCTGGACCAGCGAGCCCGCGCCGAGGTGCTGCTGTACGTCGTCAGCCCCGACCGCCCCGACCTGACGCACCTGGTCGAGCAGGCCGGCTGGCCCGCCGTCGCCGTCCCCGAGAACCCCGGCTGGCAGACCCGCCCCTACACCCCACTGCTCGAGCGACTGGCCGCCGGCGACCGCTGGGCGTTCCGGCTGACCGCGAACCCCGTGCACACAGTCCGCCGCAAGGAGGGCGAACCCCGCAAGCTCACCGCCCACCTCACACCCGTCCACCAGATGGGCTGGCTGCTCGACGAGGAACGCCAAAAGCGCCTCGGCTTCCGCATCTGCGAGAAACCGGCCGACCGACGCCTCCTGCCCGAGGGCACCACCCACCACAAGCGGCCCCACCCCGGCGACCGCTACGAGCTGGCCATACGGGACACCCGGTCCCTCTCCTTCGACAAGTCCCGCGGCTCCACCGGCCGCCGGGACAAACCGGTCACCGTCGTCACCGTCACCTTCGAAGGACGGCTGGAAGTCACCGACCCCACCACACTGCGCCGCACCCTCACCCAGGGCATCGGCCGGGCCCGCGCCTACGGCTGCGGCCTCCTCACCCTGGCCCCCGTCGCCCAGCCGACGCGGCAGGCACCATGAGCACGGTCTCCCGGCGCCCGGCACTCACTCCCCGGCAGCTCACCCGCACCGGCGAACGCCTCTCCTTCGTCTACCTGGAACGCTGCACGGTCCACCGCGACGCCAACGCCATCACGGCCCAGGACGCGGAAGGCACCACCCACATCCCCTCGGCGACCATCGGCACCCTCCTCCTCGGCCCCGGAACACGCGTCACCCACCAGGCCATGAGCGTGCTCGGTGAGACCGGTGCGGCGGTCTGCTGGGTCGGCGAACACGGCGTGCGCTACTACGCGTCCGGCCGCGCCCTCAGCCGCTCCGCCGCCCTCATGGAAGCCCAGGCCCGGCAATGGGCCAACCCCCGCAACCGCCTCGCCGTGGCACGCACGATGTACCGGCTACGCTTCCCCGACGAGGACCCCGCCGGCCTCACCCGGCACGAGCTCCTCGGCCGCGAGGGAAAACGGGGTCAAGGAGTGCTACCGGGCCGAGGCCGCCCGCACCGGCGTCCCCTGGCGGGGCCGCCGCTACACTCCCGGCGACTTCACCAGCGGCGACGCCGTCAACCAGGCCATCACCGCAGCCGCCCAGTGCATGTACGGCATCGCCCACGCCGTCGTCACCTCCCTGGGATGCAGCCCAGCCCTCGGTTTCATCCACTCCGGCCACGAACTGTCCTTCGTCCTGGACATCGCCGACCTCTACAAGACCGAGATCGGCATCCCACTCGCCTTCGACGTGGCTGCCCAGGACGAGGACGACGTCGGCCCCCGCACCCGCCGAGCACTACGGGACCGCATCAACGAGACGTCCCTGCTGAACCGGTGCGTCGACGACATCAAACGCCTCCTGCTCACGGAAACCGCCGGCTCCACCGACCCCGGCGGCGACGGCGACCGGGACGTGGTCACGCTCCACAGCGACCGCGGCCACCAGGTCGCCTCCGGCATCAACTACGACGGCCCCGAAGGCTACGGAGACGAGTCCTGGTGACCGTCATCGTCCTCACCAACTGTCCCGCCGGACTACGCGGCTTCCTCACGCGCTGGCTCTTGGAAATCTCCGCCGGCGTGTTCGTGGGCAACCCCTCGGCCCGAATCCGCGACGCGCTCTGGGAAGAGGTCCAGCAGTACGCGGGTCAAGGCCGTGCCCTCCTGGCCCACACAACGAACAACGAACAGGGCTTCACCTTCCGCACCCACGACCACGCCTGGCACCCGACCGACCACGAGGGCGTCACCCTGATCCACCGCCCCGACCTGAACGCATCCGCTCCTGACCCAGCTCCACAGAACGGACCACCACCCGGTTGGAGCAGGGCTGCCAAACGCCGACGCTTCGGAAGAGGCTGACAGACATCGCATCACTTATGCCCTATTTGCCGGACCTAGTGAAAGTACTCGAAAACCACCTGCAGCCCCAACAAAACAGCAGGTCATCCGGTCTGCTCCCCGCACCCGCGGGGATGGTCCCTGGGCCGGCGTCAGCTCCTCGCCCGGACAGCACTGCTCCCCGCACCCGCGGGGATGGTCCCGGCATCTCCGGCACGGTCGCCGCCTCCATGACCTGCTCCCCGCACCCGCGGGGATGGTCCCGCGATGGCGGCCGGGACGAGGGCGAGGACGAACTGCTCCCCGCACCCGCGGGGATGGTCCCGTCGTCGCCGAGCTCGTCCCGGCCGGCACCCTCTGCTCCCCGCACCCGCGGGGATGGTCCCGGGGCCGAAGCGGGGAGTGCCGTGGATCTGACCTGCTCCCCGCACCCGCGGGGATGGTCCCCCGAACCCGATCGTCGGAGAGACGGCGATCGACTGCTCCCCGCACCCGCGGGGATGGTCCCGATCCGGCGTTTGTCCATCAGATCTGCTTAAGCTGCTCCCCGCACCCGCGGGGATGGTCCCCGCGTAGCGGCCCCGTACAGGTGGATCTCGCGCTGCTCCCCGCACCCGCGGGGATGGTCCCCTGATGGCCAACACCGGCCCGTGGGAGATCCGCTGCTCCCCGCACCCGCGGGGATGGTCCCCGGAACGCCTCCGCCACCTTCAGCTCAAGGTCTGCTCCCCGCACCCGCGGGGATGGTCCCCGAGTGCCGGGCGGTCGGCGATGTGCCCGCACCTGCTCCCCGCACCCGCGGGGATGGTCCCGCGCCGGCCATCCCGAAGCTCCCGGTGCCCGGCTGCTCCCCGCACCCGCGGGGATGGTCCCATGACCCTGTCCCGCCGCACGGACCGCGTGCGCTGCTCCCCGCACCCGCGGGGATGGTCCCGCCACTGTTCAACCGCCCGTACGGGCAGTGGTCTGCTCCCCGCACCCGCGGGGATGGCCCCCCCATCCGGGTCCGCCTCGACGTAGACGGCGCCTGCTCCCCGCACCCGCGGGGATGGTCCCGGTCGGCTGTCGCCCGCCGGTCGAATTCGGTGCTGCTCCCCGCACCCGCGGGGATGGTCCCTGGATCGGGACCTGGAGAATCCAGGAGAACGACTGCTCCCCGCACCCGCGGGGATGGTCCCACGACCTCCAGGGCCGTGGACTCGCACAGCGACTGCTCCCCGCACCCGCGGGGATGGTCCCTCCGCCAGGCGCGCGAGGAAACGCGTGCCCGCCTGCTCCCCGCACCCGCGGGGATGGTCCCAAGCACGGGAAGGTCCCGCACGGTGGGCCCTCCCGCTCCCCGCACCCGCGGGGATGGTCCCCACGGCACGCTGTCCCAAGGCACTGTTCCCTCCTGCTCCCCGCACCCGCGGGGATGGTCCCAAGAGGTTCACCTCGTGGAACACCGGGGCCGCCTGCTCCCCGCACCCGCGGGGATGGTCCCGGCGACGGCCCCCGCCTGACCATGGAAAAGGTCTGCTCCTGCACCCGCGGGGATGGTCCCGAGGGCCTGCTCCCCACTCTCGGCAAGGTCGCCTGCTCCCCGCACCCGCAGGGATGGTCCCTACTCCGCCTTCAACGGGGGCCGGAGGACACCCTGCTCCCCGCACCCGCGGGGATGGTCCCACCCTTAGGCGTGCGACTGTCGGCCGGGCGGTCCGGAATCCCCGCGCCGACTACTTCCTGCTCTGCCCCCTGGATTGCGCTGGCTGCGGCTGCGCGACGGCGGCCTGCTGGTGCTGCACGGCCCGCTTCGCCTGTTCCTGCTGGACCGTGCGGCGTCCTGTCATCTCCCGGTCGTGCAACTCGGGGAACCTCTCGGCGATCGTCGCGCGCAGGACCTTCTCGGCGCGGGCGTGTGCGGCCTGGGCTCGATGGCTCGCGGCGAGCGTCCGGAACTTCCCGGCCCTGCGGGCTGCGCGGCTGACGTCGTCACGGTCGCGTTTGTCCATGCTGTGGCCGTGCCGGGAGGCGGTGGAGCGCATCTCCAGGAACCGCTCGGCGGCCTTGTCCGCGCGGTCGGGCACCGGCTGATCTGCTGCACCGAGGGGTTGGGCGATCCGGCTGTCCCGGACGGTCTCCCACGCCTTGTCCAGCGCCTGCCGAGCGTCGCGCCAGGAGTCGGCTACCAGGTTCCAGTACGCGGCGCGTTCTGCGGTCAGGCGCTGGGTCAGCTCGCGCTGCTCCTTCAGCGACGTGCCCGCCAGGCGCAGCGCGAGGCGGCTCTTGCCCTCGCTCTCGGCGAGCTTGGAGAGCTGGCTGGCGCGTTCCTCGGCGTGGCCGGCCGCGGCGGCTGAGGTCCTCTCGTGCTCGCGCGCGGTGGCGAGGTGGGTCTCCGCCTGGTCGAGGATTTGTCCGGCCTCGGCGGCGAACTGCTGCCCCCGGGTTGGCCGGCCCGTGGCCGCCTGCTGGTCGAGGCGGGCGGCGAGTTCGCGGGCCGTGGCCTCGGCCTTGGCGGCTTCGGCCTCGGCGTCGGCGGTTTCGTCGTACGCGTCTGCGAGGTGGAGGCCGGCGGCTCGCGCGAGCTTGTGCAGGGTGACGACCTGCATCCGGTGGGCCTCGCCGAACCGGTTGACGTTGCGCTGCTGCGCCTGGAAGACGCGGAGCTGCTTGGGCTTGCCGTCGAACAGCCCGGCGGCCGTTACGCCCTGCTCCTCGGCGGCCTGCTCGATCGCCTCGACCAGCCGGGCGGTGGTGAGCTGAGCCTTCTCGTGGGCGCGGACCGACGTGCGCGAAGTGACCAGCCGTGCCCCGGTTGCCGGGTGACATCCCGCCATGATGCGCCGGGCGGCGGCCTTGCCCTCCTCGTCCAGGGCGATGCCCTCGTCCAGGCCCAGAACCTCAAGTTCACTGCCCATCCAGACCAGGGCGGCCCCGCCCTCCAGTCGCAGTCGGTAGTCGACGGCCGGACTCCCGGTGTCACCCAGGACGACCGTCTCGCCCTCGCCGGCCTCCACGACGGCGCACCCGGCCTGCTCCTTGAGCCGGTACTCCACCTGCTCGTCCGCCACGATCCTCGTCAGCCAGGCCACGGCCGCCCCCTCCCCGTACCGCGCACCATGTGGGTTCGTGCTTCCCAGGTGTGCCGGGGCTCCCTGTGAGGGGAACCCCCTTTGTCCTTCCTCTTGATTTGATCACGGTACTGAGATTGGAGCTGTTCACACACGGCACTCCGGTGGTCGTGCGCAGAGTAGGTGTCAGTGGGATGCGCAGGGTTACGGCAGTGGGAGCGCAGAGTCCGGGGGTTGGTAAGGGAGCGGGGCGAGGGCGGCAGTTTCGCGGACGAAGGCGGTCAGGTCGATGGCCTGGCAGCGGTAGCCGTCGTTGGGGAAGGCGTGCACGGGCGGCTTGAGGTACGCGTCGTCGTCGGTGTCGGGCCAGATGAGCCACACGGTGGCGTCCGCGCGGGTGCCGAGTTCGGCGAGCAGGTCGAGGGCGCCGTCGGGGAGCCGGTGGGCGCGGTCGATGACGAGGTGGCGTATCTGGCCGGTGGACAGCCAGGCGGCGCCTGGCGTCAGGCTTCGGGTGCGGAGGTACGGTCGGCGAGCAGGGTGGTGGGGCTGCTGCCGGTGGCGGTGAGGGGGTTGCGGCCTCGACTCAATCGTCGAGGTCTCCTCCGCCGCCGCGGTCGCCCGGCAGTTCTCCGCGGCCGACCACGCCGTCCGCGAGGCACGCGAGGCACGCGAGGCACGCGAGGCACGCGAGGCACGCGAGCAGCAGCGGATCATCGCGGTGTCGTTCTTCGCGCTCGCCGCGTACGTCACCGTCGACGTCGTCCGCGCACTCACCGGCACCGGGGAAGCGGAACGGTCGATCCCCGGTATCGTCATCGCCGCCCTGGCGCTGGCGATCATGCCGTTCTTGTCCGCCGCCCAGCGCAAGACCGGCCGCGAACTCGGCTCCGCCTCGGCAGTCGCCGACAACAAGCAGACGCTCCTGTGCACGTACCTGTCCGCCGTGCTCCTGGCCGGCCTGGTCCTCAACGCCACCCTCGGCTGGTCCTGGGCCGACCCCATCGCCGCCCTCGTCGTCGCGGCCATCGCCGTGAAGGAGGGGCGCGACGCCTGGCAGGGCAAGGGCTGCTGCGCGACCCCGGCCGCCACGGTCCCCGCCCAGCGGCAGGAGACGGACACCTGCGGCTGCCGCCCCGGCTGCGACTGCTGCAACTGACCAGCTCGCCTTCGTCACCAACGCCTCGGCGTCCTGCGCCGGGGCGTTCCGCACTGACGCACACCATGTCGCCGACCACTGACACTCTCGTGTCGTCCGACATCATTGGGAACGCAAAGTCCGTGTCACCGTGTCACCGTGTCAGTAGGCAATGGCCGACCGAGGCACGGTGGAGGGCCTCTGCCGCCGTGCGGCACTGCCGCACGGCGGAGCGGCGGACGTTCAGCGGGAGAGCCAGGCGCGCCCGGCAGTGGCCGGGCGGGCGAAGACGTCGCCGACCTCTCCATACACGAAGGCCCGGATGGCCTCAGCAACCTGGTGGGCGCCGGCGGGAGACGCCGGAGCCATGATCGGCACGCGGCGGACGTGCATCTCACTGAAGGCGAAGAACCAGCCTCCGTCGTTCGAGATGGCGACGAGGATGTCCGAGTCGCCGCTCTGTCCACCTCGCGGGGTGGCGGGGCCGCGGTCTACGACGACATAGTCGCGGCGTGCGCCGAGCTGGGCCCTGAGGCCGACCTCCTCGGAGACCAGAGCCTCGAACAGGAAGCCCGTCAGGGAAGTGACCTCCGCGTCGGTGCGCTCGATCTCCAGGTCGCGCTCGTACGGGCAGGCGGCAATGTCGAGCAAGCCTTCAGCCATGTTCTCTGTCCAGCTCCACTGGGCGGGAGGCACGGAGTGCTCACCACCGATGACCCACAGGCTGGTGAGCAGCTCGGCAGCGTGCTCCAGGACGCTCGGCACGTACAGGGCGGGGAGCCTATCGGCTGCGGCCTCGACGGCGGCGTACGCCTCGGCGGAAAAGATCGGGCGGTCGTCTGCGATGGAGCTGTAGGTGATGCTCATTCTTCCCTCTCATGTGGCCCGAGGCCGGTGTCGACGGCCCCGGCTCCATGCTGTCGTCCCGTGGCGCCCGAGCGGGCCGAAATGGGGTCACTGACACAACCCTGCGCAGCACTGAGCTGCCGCCAACCTGAATTCGCAGGTCAAAGGGCTGGTGTGGTCGGTCCTCGGGGTGCTCGTGCTGGTCGGGCGGGAGCCCATCGAGAAGATCGTCTGGCAGGGATCGGGATTGTCTCCGAAACGGAGTCAGGGGCGGCGCTCTGGCCCGTACACCTGGGCCGGGCGCAGTCCGCTGCTGGCCAGCGCATGACATCCTGGCCCCGTGCTCCTGAACGATCCCGCCAGCAGTGTCGACCTCCGCCCAGTGCGCTATCAGTTCGCCACCGTTCGGGGTGACTCGTTCGACGACAACTGGCTGGTCATTGAGGGCACGGTGGCGACTCCTGAGGGAAAGTGGTCGTTCGCCGATCCGTGTTTGCTCACCGACGAGGCCCGTCAGGTGTCCGCGTGGCTGCGCGCGGTGGCCGCAGGGACGGTGGACGTCACCGAACCTGATGCCGAAGGTGAGCTGTCGCCGGACACGTGGTTCATCGAACCGGTCGTGGCTTTCAGCCTCGCCCATCGAATCGAGGGCGGGACCGCGGTGATCCGCGTGCATCTGTCTCTGGAGGCGGCGCCTCCATGGCAACAGGGCGATGATGGGCCTGACATCTACCAGTACGTCGTGGAGGTCAGCTTGGACGCCGCAGCGCTGCTGTACGCGGCTGACGAGTGGGACCTCTTCCTGGCTTCCCTCCCGCCCCGCTGATCCAGCCCCCCCGTTATCTTTTTCGCGGTCCTGCAAGAGGGCCGCTGGCCTCCGGGCCCGGCATGGCTGTTGCCCCCTGTCGATGGGATGACAATGCCGTTGCTTTTGCGGGGGCCGGGCGAGCAGTAACCCCCACCACCAAGAGCTGCCCTGGATGAACGATCCGCCAGTCGACTCATCCGAACGTCTTTCACGGAAGTGCGGACAAAACCATGAACTTCCCCACCGGCTGCTTGGAGGTTCCTCACACCTGCTCACCGTGATTCCCCACCTGCAGCAGACTGCGGACCAGTGTCGTTGGGGCGGGGCCAGCTGCTGCTGGGCCACGAAGGCTGTGTCAGTGCCTCCTGCCATCCTTCTTCGGTGATCAACGAGTACGAGAAGCTGCTGGCGGGGCTCGACGATGTGGACTGGGCCGGCCTGTCACATGCCTACAGGTCGGCGCATGACGTTCCAGGGCATATACGCACCCTGTGCGGGAGTGACGATGAGGCGCGGGAGCAGGCGTTCACCAGCCTGTTCAGCAGCATTTTTCATCAGGGCTCGCGGTATTCGGCCTCGCCGGTCGCCGTGCCGTTTCTCGCGAGGATCGCCGTTGCGGGGCCGTCGGCCGCCCGCGAGGACACACTCCTGCTACTCACCCGCCTGGCTGTGGACTGGCACGACGAGTACGACGTGACCACCGGTATCAACGTGGCCGGATGGCGCGCGGCCGCAGCGGAGTGCGGGCCGGAGGAGCTTCTGCCGTGGTACGAGGAGCAGTTGGCTGCCGAGACTGATCCCGAGAAGCGCGCAGAGCTGCAGGAGATACGGGACTACGTGGCGGCCGGCAACTCGTTCGACTCCCGGTGGTCGGCGCTCCAGTCGTACGACGCGGTCCTCGCCGAACTCCCCGGCCTTCTTGTCCTGCTCGACGACGATGACGCCCGTCTGCGGACCCGGGCCGCCTACCTCCTGGCCTGGTTCCCCGAATTCTCCGCCACCTCCCTGCCCCGCCTCCTCGCCCTTGCCGCACACGAGAAGGACCCAGTCACCGCAGCCACCACTCTGCTCGCCGCCGGCCTCGTCGGCCCCCCTTCCACGGCCGAGGACATCACCCCGTACCTGGATGCCGCAGACTCGCTGATGCGGTGGGCCGCGGCCACCGCCCTCGTCCGCCTCGCCGGCCTCGACGACGCGCCCGTCGGCCCCGACCTGCTCGGCCGGGCCGTCGCGGAACTCACCGCCGCAGCCCACAGCACGTTTGATCACGTGACCGACTACTTCGAAGGCGACCTTCACGGCCACATCGAGCGCACCCTCCACGCGCTTCCGCCCACCTCAGAGCCGGCCGCCGCGCGCGAGGCGCTCGACGCGTGCCTGCCCCGCATCGCCCGGGACCGCTCCGGATCCCGCACCCGCGCAGCCATCGAGCAACTCTTCCCCGCTCCGCAGCCGGGCCCCGCACCCCGCTACGCCGACCTGACAGCGGCGCAGCAGCAACTGCTGGACGATCTAGCCGGCCATCAGCACGCCTGGGTCATCCGCACGTCCGCCGACCGGTTGCGTGAACTCGGCCTTCCGTGCTCGCAGGAAGCCCTGAAGTCGTTCGTCGGCGTGCACCGCACAGCCTGAAGCCTCGCAGCACTGCGCCGCGAGCGGAGTGGTACTCGGGAACGGGCATTTCGAGCGACGCAAACTGTCCATCGGGATCTGCGCTCGCGCATTCGGCACTCCATGCATCCACGAACACGCTTGTATTCGATGCTCCATGCTCCGACCGGATCCGGCTCAGAGACACCGCCTCGTCGAGATTCGCGACAACCTGATCGCCCGAATCACCGAAGCCGAACAGGAGGGATGGCTCGGTGAGATCGAAGGACTCCAAGTCAGCCTCGCCAGCGCAGAGGAGAAGCTCACCCAGCTCGATGCAGAGCAAGTCCGTCAACGCCAAGTGATCGATCTCGGCATGCCGCGCTTCAGTCAGATCGCGACACGAATCAGTACGGCAAGAGGACCTTCAAGTTAGTCGAGCCTCATCCACGCGGATGATCTACACCACCCCGATCCAGGCCACGAGCCACGCCCTACGGGCGGCGGGCCAGCAAATGGGTGTCGAGGAAGCCCCGCTCGGACGCTGGGTCGTGGAGCAGCCGGGCGAACGTGACGAGTCCGGCCTCGGCGAGCAGCTCGGCGAACCGGTCCGCCGGCCAGCTATAGGCGGGCGTCACCTTGTGGTCGAAGCGGACCGGCTCCGGTCCCTCGGTCCCGAAGAAGGACACCAGGAGCAGGCCCCCTGGTGCCAGGACACGCACCTGCTCGGCGAGTAGCGCGGGCAATTCTCCAGGTGGGGTATGGATCATCGAGTAGTGGGCCAGCACTCCGCCGAGTGCGCCGTCCTCGGCAGGCAGGGCTTCCATTCGCGCTTCGTCGAATCGCAGCGCCGGATGGGCTCGCCGGGCGTGGGCGACCATCGCCGGGGAGAGGTCGAGTCCGAAGGCGTCCAGCCCCAAGTCGTGCAGCATGGCCGTCAGATGACCGGGGCCGCACCCGACGTCGGCTGCCCGCAGGTTCCCCGAGGCACGCACGAGCTCGGCGAAGGTGCCGATCATGTTCCGCGCGAATGGCTGCGTCTCCAGCCGATTAGCGAACATCGACGCGTACAGGTCGACGACCCCGTCATAGGCCGCCCTGGTCTCGTCCTGGTGTCTTAACACGGGAAGGAAACTAACACCCTGGCAGTTCGCAGCCGCTCTCCGGTCCCTCCTCTCAGGACTGATCGTCCCCTCACCTGAGCACGGGGCACCCTCGGTAGTTCAGAGAAGAATGCGGTCCGGCCGTTGCTGCCGGTGCCGGTCCGGCCGCCCGCCCTCCCCGTAGTAGACGACGCGGCCCCGCTCGCCGTCACAGAGGAGGGCGAGCGAGGCCGTAGGTGAGGCTGCTACCGGGCTCCCAGCTCGGCCAGAAGGGTCTTGTACGCATCCGGGTGCTGCTCCCGCATGACGTCCATCCACACCCGGGCCCCTTGAGCGAACGTCTCGGGACTCATCTTCTGGTGAAGGTGGTGCACGCAGTAGAAGGCGTCGTCGTAGGGGAGCCGCTTCGGCTGCTTCGGCTGCGCCGCTTCCGCGTTCGCCGTGCCGGGTTCGACCGGGCTGGTGCGCGGTTCCGGGACGATGGACTCGGGAGCCTGATCGCGCTCCGCGGGCGGCGTGATGGCACCGGAGCGAAGCGGCGAGGCAGGCGAGGTGGCCGGGGAAGCAGCTGGCGAAGTGGGTGGGGCGGTGGCCGCCTCCGGGATTATCACGCCGTGATAATCCGCGGGGCCCGACGCACGCTCGACGGCCTCTTGCGGCTGAGTCTCCGCCTTGATGCGGGCCGCTTCCGCCCGTTCGTCCGCTTTGGCCCTCTGTTCCTCGGGGGACAGTTTGCCGAGGTTGCGGACGTGCTCCACCTTCCGCGTTCCGGTCACCAGATCCTTCTGGAGCTCGGGAGTGAGCTTCAGAAGGGACAGCTTGCTGGAGATGGTGTTCTGCGGGATGCCCAGCCGTTTGGCCGCTCTGGTCTGGGAGCCGTAGTAGTCGACCAGGGTCTTGAGGGCGTGGGCCTCCTCCAGGTCCGTCATGTCGTCGCGGTGGTAGTTCGCGACGAACGCGGCCTCGAGGAGGGTTTCGTCGGTGGCGACCCGGCCGTTGTCGACGCGGACCGGGATGGTGGCCATGCCGACGCGGCGAGCGGCCTCGAGGCGGCGGTGGCCGTCGACGACGATGTACTTCGCTCCGTCGTCGAGGTCGTCGGCGCGGTCCGGCCGGTTGCGCAGGTAGGCATCGACCGTGGCAACGGCGATGGGGATGATGATGCCGACCTCGCGGACGCTCTGTACCGTCTCGTCGAGGTTGCGCAGGTGGTTGCGCGGGTTGTCGGGGTTGTCGCTGATGCGGGTGACCGGCAGCTCGGTGATGGCCGCCGTGGTCGACTCCTCGCCCGCGATGGTCTGGTCGATGAGGTTGCGTCGGGAGGACCGGGCGCCGCGGGCCGCGCCGAACGCGGGTGCCGATCCCAGGGTGTCGGCCTTGCTCACCGGGTGGCTCCCCTCGCTACCTGCCGCATGGCTTCCGCCTGATCGCTGTGTGGCGCGTAACTCAGCAGTGGCATCCGCTTGCGGACCGCTTCCCGCTGCTCCTTCAGGTCGCCGATGACGGCGAGGACCTTCGGGTCGCCGAGCGACTTCCAGTTGTCCAGGGAGGAGGTGGCGACGTAACCGCGGCGGGAGTCGTAGAGGTTGACGACCAGGCCGAGGTAGTCGATCTCGAGGGAGAGGTCCTCGCAGAGGTCTTCGATCTGCTGGGCGAGCATGCCGTAGGCGGTGGCGGAGGAGTCCTCGGCGAGTACGGGGATGACGACCCCGGAACCGCCGGCGGCTTCGCCACGGCGTCGGCGCCCGTAGTAGAGGGCGGCGTCCATGGCGATACCGAGGCTGGGCGGGCAGTCGACGATGATGACGTCGTAGTCGGATTCCAGGGGGCGCAGGGCCAGTTCGAGCGCGGCCTCTTTCTGAAAGCCGCGCTTCTGCATCGCCACGACGGCGATCTTCGCGTCGAGAAGGAAGCCGTCGAAGCAGGCGGGCAGTACGTGCAGGCGCTTCTCGAACCGTGGATCCTCTATCACCACGACGAGATCGCGCAGATCTCCTCCGCCGTCACCGCACATGTGCGAGACCAGGCTGTCGTGATCGGGCTCGATCTGGGGGACTCCGAGCTGTTCGCTGAGGTGTCCCTGCGGGTCGAAGTCGACGACCAGGACGCGTTTGCCCGCCTCGGCGTAGGCCTCGCCGATGCCGGCGGAGATGGCGGTCTTACCGACCCCGCCCTTCTGGTTGCCGACGATCTTCCGTTCGGGTTCGGTCCCGCGGGCACCGTGCTGGGGGGAGGGGTTCGCGTCGAGCCAACCACGGATCGACTGGGCAAGACCCTGGGTGTAGGAGACACCGCGATCGGCACAGGTCTCTTTGAACCGCTCGTACAGCCCTGGCGGAAGCCACGTGGAGAACGACCTCGCGCCGGCGGTGTCCACTTCGGTGCCACCGCTCGTACTGCCGCGCCAGTCGTTGATGGCGGCCTCGACGGCGTCCTGGATGTCCAGGCTGAGTTCGGCAGCGCGGACCTTGAGTGCTTGCTGGAGCGCGGAGGGCAGCTTGGACGCTACCTTTTCCCGGTCTCCGTCGGGGTAGGGGGAAGCCATGACGTCAGCATACTGACTCCTACGGGCGCGATGACACCCGCTTTGCAAGTTCTGACGCGGTTTCACCCAATGGGCGTCCGACCAGACTCACTGAAGGTGGACCAGTCTCAGTCGATCTGTGCCATCTGGCCTTGCGTCCCGATCGATCTGGCCCCGTCTTCCGATCCGTCTCGCTCCATCTGAGCCAGTGTCGTGCCAGGCTTCCTATGGTCGTCGTACGCGGTCAGCGCCGGGTGCGGGCGGCTGGTGGAGACTGAGGACTTCTCGCTGGAGCAACGTCTGTCGGCGACGGTCGTGGTGAACCGTGCTGCACAGCGGGCCGCTTGGGCGATGTGGTCGACGCGTTTCGAGGCTGCCAGGCAGGGGCGGACGTTCCCGTCGTACCGGGGGCAGCACGACTTGCCCAGCTGGTACTGGCTGCTACCAGTGGCGAGTTGATGAGCTTCGAGTCGTGGAGGGAGCGCGGATATCTGATGCGGCTGGACTACGGGCTGAACGTGGTGGCCGTCGCGTCACAGCCGTTCCGGCGTAGCTGGAGCCCACCGACCCCCCTCTCGCAACCGAACAGCGGGCCGGCAACACCATGCATCGCGTCCGGGAATCACCGAGCCGTTCTCCACCCCACCGACAGCGAATCCAAGTGACGTCGCACCTGCTGCTGACCTAGCGTTCCGCCCATGACCACCCCAGACGTCGGCACGGCCGATAAGGCTGGCGTGACGATCAGCTGCCAGGACAACTTGTCGGTCGGTGTGAGGTTCGCCGATCGGTTCAGCTTCGACGAAGACTCTGTGCACTACGCCGTCGAACTGCAGGCACCAGGCCTGGCCGCCCGAGTCGATGAGGTCGTCGCCTGGATCTGGGACAGCGACCTGGCCCCTTTCCTGGAAGAGCTCGCCGCTGGCTACCGGGGATGGGACGGCGAACGGAGCTGGCAGACCAACGACCGTGACCTCGCGGTGTCAGCCGTCTTCCGGTCCGGCGGCCACGTCGGACTGACCTGGACCGTGCGTCCATGGCCGCAGGCCGCCGGCGGCTGGAGCGCCTCGGTAACCACCTGGCTGGAGGCCGGTGAGCAGATGGCTTCCCTGGCGGCCGATGTCCGGCACTTCCTCGCCGGTGAGCCACATTGACAACTGGCATACGCATCACCTGGACGCTGGGGGCACATGCGTGGGCCGACTGCGCAGTTGAGGGCCGCCAGGCGAAAGCGGAGCTGACCGCTTCCTACCTCAGCAACGCGCCCGAAGAGTTCCTGACGGCGGTGGCCCGGAGCGTCACGGGCGAGGCAGAGGCCCGCGCTCACTGAGACAGGTCATCACCCAACGGGAGTCCGGCCTGGATTATCACGCCGTGATACTTGCCTGCCTCAGCAGGTGCCTGATGCTCCCGCTGGTTCGCTCGCGGAGAAGCGATCCGACTCTGGAGTCGGATCGCTTCAGTCCTGGCCTGGCTGCTGTACTCGGGCAGGCGATGAACAGTTCCAATGTCGGGAGAGGCGCAGAGACCGTTGAGTCTCTGCGCCTCTCCCGACTGGTGTGCTTGCTCAGCCGGTCGGCCGGCTCAGCAGGGGGACCACGACTTGGCGCGCGGTTGCTGCTTCGCCCAGACGGAAGAACTTCACCTGACCCATGGTGTGCGTGCACTCCAGGTAGCCGGCTGCTTCAAGCTCACGTCGCGCCCGGGAGAAGTGCGGTGCGGGTACGCCGATCAGCTCAGCCAGCTCGGCCGCGGTGCGCTCGACGCTGGTGTCCAAGCCGCCCAGGATCGCGTAGGTCATCAGCATGTTCTGCTTGAGGTGAGAGAGATCGCTTATACGCGCCTGCAGGGCTTCGAGCTCTGGGTATGGACTGTTGCGTGCCATGGTCAGGCCCTTCGTCGCTGCGCCGGACGGCCCGGCAGGGTCGGCAGGTGGTAGGAGGCTGCCTCTTCGGACTGTTCCCGTCCGGAGAGACTGGAGACGATGTGCGGAGTCACCCGGTACTTGATGGTCCGGCCGATCACATCGGCCACCAGGAGCATCTTGTGCTCGGCGAGTTTCTTCGCCATCCTCCTCGTCGCTTGCGGGGTCAGTCCGAGGAAGTCGGCGGCCTCCACTGCCGTGGCGCCACCCTTCCCGTTGTACGTCATGATCCCGCAGTAGAAGAACAGCCGAAACTCGTTACCGGTGATTCCTGAATCAGCCGCGAGCATGGCGAGGACTCGTTCGAAGCTGAACTGCCCGTGCCGTCCGCCGAAGGCGTAGGACCGGCGTGGGGCGCCCTCGTCTTCTGGTTCCAGCAGCTCGTGGACCTCACCAGTCGCGGTGTTGACCAGCGCTCGGCTGCGTCCACTGCGCCCCTGATTTGGCACTTGCGACCCCTGACCTGGGCTTGTCTCTGACAACCGGGACATTACCACTGGCGACATGTCGTGTGGGGTAACCGAAGGAACGTGGCGTTTCCTTCACGTACCCATACCGACAGGTCGCTGAGGGTCATCGAAGGAATCCTGAGGTTCCTTCGATGACCGACTGCGGCATGACGCCATAGGTCATCGAAGGAACTGTTCGGTTCCCTCGATGACCACTGACGACATGACCACTGACGACATGTATCGGCATCCTAGGATGCCTATATCGGCACTCTGAGATGCCGATATAGGCATCTCAGAGTGCCGATCAAGCAAGCGTTTCCGCAGGTCAAAGCAGCGCGGAGGCTACGCACTCTCCATGCAAGGGAAGGTCTCCCAAGGAACCCGCCGTACGGGAGGCCCTGCGGTACTCGCGCAAGCGCTCCGTTCCTCGGGGTGCCCCTCAGGCCGTCGGCTCATCTCACCTTGTGTTACTTACTGATCTCAGCAGTTACACAACGTGGCGGAGGTCTGATGTGGATGAGGAGGCACACGCGCGCCAGCCAGGAAGCCTGCAGGTACGGCCTTGGCGGGCTTTCGCTGGCTGAGGATCGAACTCTGGTTGTGGTGCGTAGCAGCATCGTCCTCGTTTGTGCTGGGACGAGTTGGGCCCGCTGCATAGCCAGTTCCTGAGGGGTGAGCAGGGGATGCACTCCCCTGGGAGCGACCAACGTCTGCGGATATCGGGGGACAGGACCTCACCCTCCATGGAGGTCCGGCCTGGATTATCACGCCGTGATAGTTGTCGGTTCCGCCATCGACCACCGCACCCGCCGGCCCCGGCCTGAAAGTCCGGTCTCGCAGCAGCGGTGGCAGAAGGCCTTGGGTGACCTGCGGGTGCTGTGGGTCGGCGTCCGGTGCGACGCTGCGGTGGCCGCAGGCCGGGAGGTCGCACGGGGCGATCGGACCATCGGGATGGCCGCCTCCCAGGCGGACGTGGTCCACCGGGGCGTGGTCTATGACCTGGAGGTGGACACCACGCATACCGAGGCGATGGAGTGCGCACGGGCCATCGCCGTGCAGGTCAGGTGATCGACGGCCCGGCTGTCTGACGCTGTGACCGCGGCACCGTGATGATCAGGCCGCTGCTGCCAGGGGCCGTCCGCCCCATGATCAGGCCGCTGCTGCCAGGGGCCGTCCGCCCCAGCGGATGCCCTTCTCGCTGCGAATCCGGACCCGTTCGCGGCGCTCGGCGGCCAGCACGTCGCGGTGGCGGGCGTTGGCGTTGCGCCGGCGCAGGTAACGGTGCAGCTCACGGGTCTGGACGGTGTGGTTGGGGTGGTGGGAGTTGGCGAGGGTGGACTGCCGCGGCGGCCCGAAGTGCGCCTCGATCGATCGGATTGGCCCAGGAGGCGTTGGGCGGGGTGAAGCACAGCTCGACCTTGTTCTTCTTCGCCCAGCGGCGGACGTCGGTGCCCGTGTGGGCGGACAGATTGTCGAAGATGATGTAGATCGGGGCGCCGTCGGGGCGGGCGGCCCGGATCGACTTCAGGGCCGCGAGGGTGTTGGCCGTGCCTTTGCGACGGCGGTTGACGCCCCACAGGGTGTCGTCACCGACGGAGTAGCAGCCGTGGAAGTAGGTGACGCCGTGGGTGCGGTGGTAGGTCGCCGGCAGCCGATCGGGGCGGCCCTGCTCGGCCCAGCAGGATCCGGCGATGGGCCGGATGCCCAGCGGGCCGAACTCGTCGAAGGCGAACGTGCGGTCCGCGAAGTGCTCCAGGACGTGCTCGATCCGGTCGAGCTTGGCGTCGCGGTCGGGGTCGGTGGACTCCTTCCACGTCTTGGGGCGCTGGAAGGTGACCCCGCGGCGGTCCAGCAGCATCCGCAGGGCCTCACGGCCGATGCGGATCACCCTGCCGTGGACTTTGCGCAGGTTGGCGGCGAGTTTGCGGATGGACCAGCGGGTGAAGGGCTGCCCGAGCTTGGTGGGACGGGTGGTGGCCGTCTGGATGACGAAGTCCTCGTCGTCAGTGCTGAGCAGGCGGGGACGGCCTCCCGCCCACTGAGGGGCCAGGCAGGCCAGGCCGATCTCGTTGAACCGATGGATCACATCGCGGACGGTGTCCTCGCCGGCCTGGACCAACTGGGCGATCGCCGGCACCCGGTTGCCTCCGGCCGAGGCCAGGATCATCATCGCCCGCCGGTAGCGCACCGCGCTGGTGCTGCCCCGGCGCACGATCTGCTGCAGCCGCTGTCCCTCCTGGTCGGTCAGTCTGCGGACCTTGACCGGCTCTGCCATCGCGCCTCCACACACAGATCGGATGTCGGCACATCCAACCGCGCGCACTAGGCATACCGAGCAACCCGGTGGGACCTGTCAGATCGTGGTCGGCAGCGCGTTGTCCAGGAGGGTCTGCGCCGCTGTCCGCGCGTGCCGGCCGTAGTTCGACTCGCCCAGCACCATGGCGCGGCTGGCGGCGCCGTCCGCGAGGGTCACGAGTTGCTCGGCGAGGACGGCGGGCTCGCGGCAGCCCAGTTCCGCTACCAGGTCGGTCACCAGCCGTACCATCAGCAGTTTCTGTTCGCGGGCGTAGGAGTGGACCGCGTTCTGAGGGTCAGGGAACTCCGCGGCGGCGTCGATGAACGGGCATCCGCGCACGGGATCCGTGCCGGTCGGGGGCGGGTCGAACAGCGCGAGGATTCGTTCCTTGGCGGGGATGTCCTCGCGTGCCAGCACGCCCTCCAGGGTGCGTCCCGTCGAGGAAAGGTCCTTGAGATGGGCGAGGACCAGCTCGTCCTTGGTCCTGAAGTGCGCGTAGAGGGTGCGCTTGGACACCGGCGCCCGTTCCGCGATCTGCTCCATGCCGGTCGAGTTGATCCCCTGGGCCGCGAACAGCCCGGCTGCGGCGGCCAGGATGCGCTCCCGCCCTCCACGCCCCGGCCGCCGAGACGCCGTCGTCATCGTGGTCATGACGTAAGTATACGTTCTCGTTTACTTCGGAGGGGATGGCTGGCTATAGTGCCGCTTCAGGTAAACGACTACGTTTACCTCAGCGATCCTGAGGAGAGTTCCATGAGCGGACCGGTCTTCACCCGGACACGCACGAGCGAGGCGCTCACCGGCGGGACACAGCCGGGCGGGACGCGAACGTCGGAGTACGCCGAGCAGCTGATCCGGGGGCGCCGCGCGACCCGCGCGTTCCGTCCCGACCCGGTACCCGAGGACACTCTGCGCGAGGTCTTCTCCCTGGCCGGCGCCGCGCCGTCCAATTCCAACGCGCAGCCGTGGCGGGTCGAGGTGGTCGGTGGCGCACGGCGAGACCGACTGGCCGACGCCCTGCGAACGGCCCACGCCGAGCGACGCGTCACGGCCGACTACCCGTACTCCGAGGACATGTACGCCCCCGTCCACCAGGAACGGCGGGCCGCCTTCGGCGCCGGTCTGTACGGAGCGCTGGGCATCGGCGCCGACGACCACCCGGCTCGCGCGGCCTACGACGCGGAAAGTCTGGGCTTCTACGGGGCGCCCCATGCCGCGTTCCTGTTTGTCACCGGCGACGGCGGGCCGCGACTGGCCGCCGACGCCGGCGCCTACCTGCAGACGCTGCTGCTGGCCATGACCGGCTACGGCGTGGCCAGTTGCCCGCAAGGCCTGCTCAGCTTCTACGCCGACACCGTCCGCGATCAACTCGGAGTGGACGAGGGGAAGCTGCTCGTGGGCATCTCCTTCGGCTACGCCGACGAGAATGCGCCGGTGAACCGGGTCACGACCGGCCGGGCGGCCCTGGAGGCAACCACCACATTCCATAACTAAAGGGCGTCTCGTAAAACAGAGACCCGGTGGGACGCCCGGCACCAGTTGGTACGGTTGTCCGTATTTGGGTGGCCTGGGCATTCAGCTGGCCTCAGATCTCATGGAGGCCGGGCGGTGCAGTTCGTCTGCCGGAACTTTGGACTGTCGGACCTGCACCGGCGCGGCCTCACTCCGCAGGAGGCGCCCCTGGAGGTGCTGCTCCTCGACATCGAGGCAGAACTGTCCATACGGGAGCAGGGGCGGGAGGTGTGGTCCGAGGAGGCGTTCCCGGTGGCTGAGCTGGCGTACCACCTGGCGCTCTGGCTCCAGAGCCCGGCTGCCGGTCACGAGGACTTCGAGCTTAATTCGATGCAGGCCGAGGAGGGGGTGATCCGCATCGTCCACTCCGATGAGGGCTGGCGGGTCGGTTCCATCTTCACGCCAGCCTTCTGGACCCCACCCGTCGCTTGGGATGTTCTCGTAGCAGAGATCAAGCGGTTCGACGGTGTCGTGCGCGAGGGCATTGCCGGGATGAGCATCGACCCCGCCTTCATCCCAGAGCCCTGGCACTGTTCCGGCCTGGCCGACCGGCTGGAATGATCACGATGTGACTGGTGTGATCACGGCGTCGCAGCCGTCATGGATAGGCCGTTCACCGGGCTGAGCCCGCGCTGTTTCCGTAAGCTCGTGACCGCGCTGCGCCGCGAGGGAGCGGACGCGGTCCGGCGGGGCCGGCCGTGGAGCCTGTCGCTGGAGGACCGGATTCTGCTGGTCGCAGCGTACTGGCGGACCAACTTGCCGTTGCGCCAGCTCGGCCCGCTGTTCGGGGTCTCGAAGTCCGCAGCCGACGGCATCATCGACCACCTCGGGCCCCTCCTCGCGCTCCGGCCGCGCCGACGGTTTCGCAAGGACACCGTCCTCATCGTGGACGGAACCCTCGTCCCCACGCGTGGTCACACAGTGGCCGAGCAGTCGAAGAACTACCGGTACTCCACCAATCACCAGGTCGTCGTTGACGCTGACACCCGGCTCGTCGTGGTGGCCGGCCGGCCTCTGCCGGGCAACCGCAACGACTGCAAAGCATGGGAGCTGTCCGGCGCGAAGGCAGCCGTCGGCAACGCGACAGTGATCGCCGACGGCGGCTACCGCGGCACTGGCCTGGTCATCCCACACCGCCGCGACCCCGGCCAGACCGAACTCCCGGCCTCGATGAACCTCGGCTGGGAAGGCCGTCACCAACGCGTGCTGGGTGACCTGTACTGGCTTCGAGGACAACCCGAGCGCGCCGCCGCGGCCTACCTCGCCGGACGCACCGAAGCCGAACAGCAGGGCAAGGCCGGCTAAGCCGCCCACACCCAGGCCCTGCGCGCCTTCGCCATCGCGCTCTACGCCCCCGACCAGGCCCCCGCGGAAATCGACCTCGCCCGCCAGCTCCTGACCGGCCTCAACCTGCGCGCCACCACTATCAACGTCCGTCGGGCCGAACTCATCCGCGACGCCGGCAACGCCGGGGTCGACGACCAGATCGCCACGCTGCGCACCGAGCCCGCCATCGCGGGCCTCACCTCTCTGACACCCGCGATCGAGCTGGCTTGCGCCTTTCACCAGGCCGTCCTCGACGACCGCACCGCACTGGACGCCACCATCGCCCGGCTACGGGAACACACGTCCGCCGACGATCACGCCTACTTCGTCGACATTGCCCAGTTCATGGCCGACCTGCCTGCCGACCAGGATTCCGGAGTCCGGTGGCTCGACAGCGAACAGGACACCCGCAGCCGCTGGCGTGGCCTGGTCGTCGCCCGTCGGACGCACTGGCACGCCGGAAGCTGACTACCGAAGAGGGTTGTTTCCCGCGGAAAACAGCCCTTCACCCGAGGCGGCGCGGGTTATGTGGGGTTCAGCGGGGTGATGCCGGTACCGGCGTACAGCTCGGGTTCCAGCGACAGGACCGTCAGCGGCTCCCCTGCCTTCACCGCGTGCCAGGCGATCGCGGCAGCGTGGGCCACCGGCCAGTCCACGTCTGTCCAGTCCATCGCGTCCACTGCGTGTGCCGCGGTGAACGGAACGTTCTCCGCGAACCGCAGGGATGCCGCGTGCCGGCCGGCGCCCGCGACCTGCCGTTCGGCAGCGAGTACCGACAGGGAGGGGATGATGACGCGGCCGGTGCCGCGCGAGGCCTCGATGTAGAGGCCCGTGAAGAAGGAGTCCGCGCGGTACAGGGCGGCCAGAGCCGTGTGGTCCAGGACGGCCGTCAGGTTCATGCGGCGGCGCCGCCCTGATGGGCGCGGATCCTCGCCCAGGCGTCCTGGCCGACCTGCTGGACCTGCTCGGTGTACTCAATGCCGAGCTCACGGGCCGCCTCGACAGCACGCTGCTCCCGCTCGGCCTCCGTCAGCTCACGCGTGGCGAGCTCCTCCAGCAGCTCCGTGATGGTGGTGCCGCGCTCCTCTGCGAGGACACGCAGCCGATCACGTACTTCCTCGCTGGTCTTGATACTCGTCGGCTTACTCATACCACCGATTCTACCGCCGGTAGAGCCGCGGGACAGAGAGCTCGGGTCGTCAGCTCGCCGTCGACGAGGCCGAACGCGACACCCTGGCCCAGGCCACCAGTATCGCTGACCGCAAGATCCGCGCCGCGATGTCTGACGCCCCGCCGGGTGGGGCTTTCGGCGGAGGCGTCCGATGTGGTTCGGGGGCGTCAGCGGCGTATGAGCCACCACACCCCAGCGGCCACCAGAACAACCACCAGGGCAAGCAGAGTGATCGCGACGGGGTCAATGACACTGAACATGGTTCTCCTGAGTTGGTTTAGGGGGCGGGTCAAGCCTTCTTGCGTGGCATTCCTTGAGGTGCCGTATGACTCGATAAGGGCGCCTTGTCCATGACTCCACCCGACCGATGGCTGAGCAGGTCACCGGGCTGGCACTGGAGCACTTCGCAGATGCGAGTGAGAGCGGTGAATCGGATTGCTTTGGCGCGGCCGTGCCAAGTCGGCATACAGACGCCGTGGCTTGCGTCGGGGGCGCCCTCGCAGGCCCCGGATCGGCGGGACCAGTCCCGCAGCCTGCGCGGGGACGTCGTGCCAGGCGACGCCGGTCCGGAGCACGTACATCACGCCCGCGAGTGCCGCTCGGTCGGGGACGCGTAGTCGTCCGGGAAAGCGGTGGCGTCACCCTGGCGGCTGCCGACCGCCCGCGACCCGTGGCTGCGGGAGATCCTCGAGAATCTCCCGGCGTACGTACGCACCGGCCCTCTTCTGAGTACCGGCTGGAAGCACCGAAGCACACCCTTCCCCGGCGTCTCCGGTGACCGTGCCCCACCTCGGTCGAGCAGAGCCGGTGCACCGAATTATCACGCCGTGATAATTGCCTGCCTCAGCAGATCCCTGGCGCTTCCGCTGCTTCCCGCGTGGAGAAACGATCCGACTCCAGAGTCGGATCGCTTCACGGCACCGCCCCTTCAGCTGCCGACGGCTCGCAGGTGACGTCCGGCCTGACCTCGGTCCTCGAAGAGTGCTGGGGCAAGGCGGTAGTGCTTGACGCTTCCCACGCTGCCGGTCACCTCCAGCCAACCCGCCTCGAGCAGCTCCTTGCGGGTGCGCGAGAGCACCGGCGGTGTCATCCCCGCTGTGGCAGCCAGTGTGCTGGCCTTGATCATCACTGTTCCGTCGGGACGTTGCTCCGAGGACGCGTAGAGCATGACGACGATGCGCTGGTTCGGGCTGAGGACGCGCCCGGTCTTCTTCAGCAGGTACTGCACGTCTGCCGCGTCATGAATCCTCATCAGGCCTCGCCCTTCTTCCCACGCCGACGAACACGGGGCTCACGCACCTTGGTCTCCGGAGGGTTCCAGTCCTTCACGGCTTCGCGGTGCGCGAAGCCGGTACCGATAAATGCAAGGTAAGGCGTGCACCTGTAGAAGGTGGTCCGCCCCAGCCCGCCCGCCTCGACAAGCAGCCGAGCCTGCTTGAGAACTTTCACTGCCCTGGACAAGGCATCCGCGCTCATGCCCAGTTCTTCAGCGATGGCAGAGCCCGTACGCATGATGGCCTCCTCGCTCGTCTCCGTGGCGAACCAGTACCAGACGAGGACGCGAAACTCCCGGTCGGTCAGGCCCGAGGCCGCCGAGGCGAGCTCCCGGCCCTTGCGGATGCCCACGTTGATGTGAGCTCCGTCGAACGCGTAGTTGGCGCGGTGTACCTCCTCGACCTCTCCTGTGTCCTGATCGACCAGGGCGAGGATCTTTCGCGCCTGCTCTGTCATGTGGGGGCCGTCCCTGCAAGTCGGTATGGGGCCGGTAAGCGATCAGACTCGGGAACGGATCACTTACCAGGAAGAGCATTACCACATTGCTAAGCGAACCCGCTGCACAGTCGGATCGGCGTGCGATGAGCGAAGAGGGACGGAGTGTGCACATAGCTAAGTGATCCGACTCCAGAGTCGGGTCAATCCGATCCTGGAGTCGGGTTGATCCGACTCCAGGATCGGGTAACCCGACTCCAGGATCGGGTATGCCGATCCTGGAGTCGGATCACCTCACACGTTTTCGCAGGTCAGAGGCGCTTTCGGGGTTACGCTCTCTTCATACATCAAAGTGCCCAAGGTTCCGCATCCTCGGGGAGGCCCTCCGGGCCGTCGCAAGCGACGGTCCTCGGGCGTGTCGTGCATCGGCCCGCTGTTGACCCGCGGTTTGACCGGGGCTCAGGTGACGTAGCAGCAGGAAGGCGTGGCTGGTCGGGTCTGTGGCTGAGGTGGCACACGCGCGCCTGTACGGTCGGCTCACTCGCCGTCGTGGCTGACTGGTTCGTGGCTGAGGACGTACACGTGGTTCTGGGTCAGGTGAGTGCGACGGTTCACGCTGGTACGTGATCAGCGGGTGATCAACGGACACTGGCCACTACCGTCCTCATTCCCCCCTACCGTGGACGGGTCTTGAACGGGAACGACGAGGCCGAGCATGTTGCCGTCATGTGGCAGCAGTTGACCGGCTGGCTGCCGACCGATCCCCCCAACCTCGTACGCTTCCCCGCTGCTGCCTGCCCGGGAAGACGAAACCGCTGCCGCGGAGGGGCCGCCGTGGTCGGGGTGGTGGTCAGCCGGCCGACACCACGGCGGCGTGGAGCTCGCGTACGCCCGTGGTGCGCGGGTGCCGTTCAGTCAGCGCGTTGACGATGCTGCGGATCGCGGGCCGGTCGCGGACCTCACCCGGGCTGGTCCGGTGTGCGTCCAAGAGCGCGCGGGCCGTCTGCTCGGGCCGGTTCCACGCCCACCAGGCCCGTGCCATGTCCGTGCCCAGCCTCGCCTTGCGCTCGGCGGTCGGGAACTGGTCGGGCCGCAGGTCCTTTCCCGCCTCCAGGGCAGCGCCGGCGTCGCCGAGCGCCCAGTGCACACCGACCGCGTACAGATCGACGGCGGCCGGGCTGATGGGGAACAGGCGGCCCGGCGGAGGCGACCCGGGCAGTCGGCGTGCGGAGCGACGGGCCTCTTCGACCATCGCCAGCGCCGCGGATCGCTGTCCGCCCCGCGCGGCCGTGTAGGCCAGCGTGCACAGCATCTGTGCGTACGCGGCCGCCGCAGCGTCCGTGCGCAGCCCCGTCGCCTCCACCACGGTGGCCGCCGAGGACATCAGACGCTGTGCCTCGCCGTGGCGGTCCTGGTGGCGCAGGACGATCGCCAGCTCCCGAGCGGCGGCGGCCGCCGCGAGTGGGGAGCCGGACACCTCGGACCAGGTGCGGGCACGGTCCGCGGTGAGCCGCGCCCGCTCGTAGGCGCCGACCTTGCTGAGGACCGAGGATGCCAGGGAGTAGACCGACGACAACCGCGCCTGGTCGAGATCCCGACGGGAGGCGGCGGCACGGTGCCCGTCCGCGATGAGACCGGGCAGCACGGCCAGGAGCCGGCTGTGGGCGCCCTTGTCGTACAGCTCCCGGGCGGCGGCGAGGCGGCCGTCCAGCGGCCCCAGGCCCCTCGTCGGTGCCGGCGTGGCGGCAAGCGCTTCGTCCAGCCCCATCAGCAGGGCAGCCGGTCCGGCGGCCGCCGTGGCGGTGAGCAGCGTGCGGCGGCGCATGGGGTCCTCCTCGGCGTCACGCGGACTGGCCGTCACTCTAGTGCCGGCCGGTGCTGCCGTGGACGGTGGCGCCAAAGAAGACATCAGGGTGTGTCGGGGTACGCCGACCTCGGCCGCCGCCAGGTGTACGAGCGTCAAGTCGACTACGCGTGAACGCCGTTCGAGCCTGGACACCGTTGCCGCGGAGCAGCCGATCCGCTCCCCGAGGTCGGCCAGCGTCCACGCTCGGTGCTCGCGCCCGAGCCGGATCAGGGCACCGGGACGTCGCTGTTCGGACAACTGGCGTGCCGTCGTGCTGTTCCAGAGCGGGTCTACGGGCACTGGACCCTCCCACGCCGCACCACCGGGGGCGTCTCACGGTACGGGTGTCGCGGACCGGCGTCGAGACCGCTTGCACACCGTGCAAAGGCCTTGCACCGCACGGCAGATGACCACAGGGCGACCCGGCCGCCGCGGTGTGCTGGTCGCGTCGCCCCGACCCGCGGGGCACCGTCCATCGGAGGCATGATGGCAACCTTCGCCGCACTCCCTCTGGCCACCGGCCCGACGACCGGCACGGCCCGTTCCGCCCGCGAGGTCGTGCCGGCCGCCCTGTGGGACAAGCAGGTCGGACTCCTCATGCGGGACTACCCCTACGACTCCGTCATGGCGGCCCGGGTCCTCGGCCAGGGCTACGCCTACCTGCTGACCGCGATGCGGCACCGGAACGAAGGACTCGGGCTGGCACCGAGCACGCTCGTCGACATCGGCGTCCACACCGTCATCCTCGACACCGTCGGCTACGTCGAGCTGTGCGAGCGCTTCAACGACGGTCACTTCCTCCACCACGTCCCCGAGATCGACTTCAAGGACGACGGCTCGGTGCTGCGGACGGCGGACCTGATCGCCGCCGACGGCTGGGAGGTCGACCTGCCGCTGTGGGCGGACGCCGCCCAGTGCGGCCCCTGTCACCCGGGCAACGACTCGCACTGACCTCGCGGGGCGCCCACAGGCCCCGGCCGGGCGGCCGGGGCCTGTGGGCACGCCTTGGGTGAGATTCCGTCGACGCGCCCCGCAGGCTGTCGGCGCCCGCCAGGATGGGCCGGGTGACCATCACCCCCGCAGACCTCTGGCATCACTACGGCCGCACCCGTCACGCCACCGACCGCACCGTGCCCGACCGCTTCTTCTGGAGCTGGAGCCAGGACGGCGGACCCGGAGCCGAGGCCCTCGGCGACATCACCGGGCGCCGTATCGGCGACCTCGGCGCAGGCGCCGCCCGGCACGCCGCGCATCTGGCCGTCCACCACTGCCCCGCCCGCGTCGTCGCCGTCGACGCCTCGCCCTCGCAGCACGCGATGGCCGGCGACCTGTACGGCCATCTCGCGTCGAGGCTGCGGCTGGTTCACTCCGATGTGGTCCGGCATCTGCACGCCGTGACCGACAACTACGACGTCCTCTACAGCGTCTTCGGCGCCGTCGACTTCACCGAGCCGCGCGAGCTGCTGCCGGCGGCGGCCTCCGCGCTGCGCCCAGGTGGCCGGCTGGCGTTCTCCACCCTCGCCCATCACCTCGGCGGCCGGCCCGCTCATCCCGACGTGCAGTACACCCGGATCGGCGCCAAGACCCCGGACGGGGAGGCGGCCACCATGCGCCGCTGGGTGCTCCAGGAGCAGGTATGGACCAAGCTCCTCGACGAGGCGGGGTTCACCCGGATCAGCACCGAAAGGCTGCCCGGCGGAACTGGGCCGCGCGCCGCCGACACACTGCTGGTGACCGCGTTCCGCACGGACCGGCCCGCCGCGTAACGGCCCGGTCGCCCGCCCGGTCCGGTGCTCACCGCGTCCTCTGAATGCGTTCGACTACGGGCTCGGGGAGGCGGGCGGCGCGTTCGCAGGCCCACGTACGCAGTCGAGGATGGTGATGCCCTCGAGGTCGCACTCGTCCGCGGCACGCAGCCGCGGGTTCCCGCACCTCACCGGTGCGGGCACGCGAGCGCCACGCCTGAGCGCTCGCCCCGCCGAGCGATTCGTGTGGACGGCCATGTCGCTGACCGCCGCCGGCCGGTGGCGGTCGGAGCCGGGACTTCGTTCTGAAACGCGACGGTGATCGCACCGGCCGTCCGCGCAGTGGACGGGGCGCCGGCCGTTGCGCTTCGCTCGAAGCCGGGCCGGTCGGCTCTGGCGAGGAGGAGGTGATCCGCGTTGTCGCAAAGGGCGGTGCTGGTGGTGTGAATCCCGTAGTGGTGACTGCGCGGGTGCTGAAGGCCGATGAGGACAGCTGTGAGGTCTGGCTTCGTGCGATTGCCAAGGAGGGCCTCATCAGGCAGAGAGCCGGGGAGGAAACCGCCGTCCGTCCTGCCGTACTGCTGAGCAGGGAGACCGGAGCAGACGGGACGGGCCGGTGAGCGGCGGGGTCGACGGCAGCCGCGGTCGTCTCTGAGGCGGCTGCCGCTTTCGACGGCGGAACCCGGCAGTTGCAGGGCGCCCCGGCCCGGCGCCGGCGGACAGCTCCCGGTGCACCGGGTCCACCCTTGTCGCCTCGGCTGTGGACCGTCGAGCGCGGCTGAGCTGCGCGAGCTTCGGCGCATGGCCGTCAAGAAGCCGACCGTGGAAGCGATCTCGCGGAGAATGGGCTGCTGTGGACCCAGCACCGTCTCGGCGATGCCGAACGGCCGCCGGTTCCCGACCTGGGAGCACACGGCGGCTTTCGCACATGCGCTGGACGTGGCTCCGTCCAGGTTGCGGAACCAGTGGGTGGAGGCGAGCAGGCAGATCGAGGAAGCCTCCAAGGGCTTCTTGTCCTCCCGCGCACAGCTCCCGCTCATCAGCGGTCCGCAGGTCATGGGTGAGGCCATGCTGGCCGCGCACTGGTACCGGAACAACCGGGAGTTCTACGAGGCGGCCTGTGCGCGCATCCAGCAGGCCCGCTCAGAGATCCGGGTCACGTACACGCGCCGCTACCCGCCCACCCAGTACACGACGCGGGCCTCCGCCGACTATTTCAGGGCCGTCTTGGAGTGGGCTCGCGAAGACAGCGACGACGAACGCAGCGTACGGCGCATCATCGGTGTCCCTGAACGCGACGGGCCACCGGACAGCGACATGCTCGCCTGGGCCCGCCAGCACCACGAGGACAGCAAGCACATCCTCACCCATGAGGCCAACGTGTTGCGGTGGACCGCAGCAGCTGACGGCCTCAACATGGCGCTGATCGACGACAGCGTGGTCTTCCTGGCGTTCTCCGGAGGACCGCGTCAGAAGCTGAACGGCCTCAGCATCGAGAATCCCACGTTCATGACCTGCTTCGCGGCGTACTTCGACCAGCTCTGGGCCGCACTCCAGCCTCTGGAAACCTACCTCGGTGAGGCAGAGGCCCCTGCCGACAACCCGTAGGCGCCCGGGCGAGAGTGCAGGGGCGCCGCCGTCACAACCGGAAGGACGTCGGGCCGGGATCGCGCGGTCGGTGGCGGCCGTCATGATGGGGGACGTGGACTACAGCCTTGTCATCGCGGCCGCCCAGGCCGCCGGCCCCTGCCCGGTCGGTGAGGAACCGTCCTGGGGCCGTCGCGTACACGCCCTGACCGTCGATCTGCATCTGATCGCCCAGCAGGCGGCGCAGGACATCGACCGCCTGGAGAGCGCCTCGCGGTTCGTGGCGTTCCTGGAGAACGTCGAGATCGAGGAGTCCAGCCGCCGGGGACTGCTCACCCTGCGCTCCCCGGCCGGGGACACGGAGCACATCCGCACCGAGCAGCAGGAGACCGACCGCGGCCGCGACCTCATCGAGCGGGCCCGCAGCCTGCGAGGCCGGTGGGTGCTGGTCTTCCGGTACAACGAGAAGGCCTCCGCGACCAAGAGCGTACGCATGCTCGCCCACCTCATGGATCTCGGCGACGGCGCCATCGCCGTGAACCTGGCGAAGAAGATCCTCCTCGACGACGCCGCCGGCGCCGTCCCCCGCGCACAGGCCGCGTGGGCGGAGGCGGGCCTGCCGGACTCCGGCGCCGTGTCCGTCGAGCAACTGCAGCGGGCCCGCGCCGAACTGCGGGGTGCGTGAGCAACCCCTGCGGTGTGGTCTCCGCCGGTGACGACCAGGTGATCGGGCTCACCGCGGCGGCGGCCTGCTCGTCGTGCCCGTGACGCTTCCCGTGCGGCTTCTGGTGAGCAGGGTGCCGAGCGGCGGCCCTCGACGATCACGGGCCATATTTCCCGCGCCCTGCGCGAACCCCGCCTCCTACGATCACCTGGTACGACTGCTGGAGGGGCGGGAATGCTTGAGAACATCGAGGACGGGACAGCGGCAGCAACGCGGCTCGCGGGTGGCGCGCCACTTCAAAGCACGCTCGATGTCGCCGACCCCGCTGACTGGCTGGCGCTGGACGCAGGCGTACGTGAGGTGGCCTGGCACCGCCCGCAGTTCCTGCCGGGGTGGGAGCACTCCGCCCCACTGCCCGCCGACCTGACTCAGCTCGGCGAGTCCCAACTTGCCCTCGCCCTCTGCCACCGCGACGGGTGGATCCGCCAGGAGGCGGTGCGTCAGTCGGTCCGGTACCCCGGTCTGCTGCCGTTGGTCGTGATCCGTTGCGCCGACTGGGTCGGCCCGGTGCGCGAGCACGCGAGGCGGCTGCTGTGCGAGGCCCTGAACGTGGACTCGGCCCTCGACCTCGCGCCGCTCATCCTCCGCGTCGGCCGCCGCGACAGAGGGGCCTTCGGCGTCGAGGTGCTCAGGCAGATCCTGCGCGCAGGACGCGTCCGGCCATGATCGTGTGCCGGAGTGCGTAGTACGCCGATTCGTGTTCCCACCGCTGGTGGTAGAGGCGCATCAGGGAATCGCTTCACATACCGCCGTCTCCGCCCCACGACGGATCCCGGCCCCCTCGTCGTGAGGGGGCCGGGCCGCTCCAGGCACCGCAGCGGGCCACGGCCGACCGCCGATCAGCCGTCGGCGGTGTACTACCGGGTTGACGTGACGCGCCGTACCTCGTAGCCGTACGCCTTGTCGGGATTGGTGTCGAAGTACAGCACCGGGCTGTCTCCCGCCTCCTTGACCTGGAGGAGCGCGGATTCGCTGTCGTCCGAGAAGGACCCCCCGGCATCGAAGCCCAGTTCGATGGCGCCGCTCTTGCCGTCATCGCCGTCGAGTTCCCACTCGCCCTCGCCGGAGAGGGCTCCGTCACCCGCTGGGGGGTCGGTGAAGCTGAACTCGACTGCGCTGCGGGGAATGCCCGACATCTCGAACCGCCCGTCGGCTGTGAACTCCACCCTGCCCCCACCGGCACCCTGCCAGACACCGGTGACCTGGGCATGGGTGAGCTCGCCTACCTCGCCGGCTCCGCAGCCCACGAGAGCGAAGAGACCGACAAGGCAGAGCAGAGGGGCTGACGCGCCGATCGCGCACCTTCGTAGGATCTTCACGGCCGGCCTACTGGTAGATCGTTTCTTGCCACTTGATGTCGACTCGGAAGCCGGCGAAATAGCCGCCCATGTACTGCGGCGCCTTATTGAACGCCTTCTGCCATTCCTGGTGCCCCGGAACGAACGACTCGTTGTCGATGTCGGTCCACGCATGGTAGTGGACGGTCAAGGTGTCTTCCTTGGTCTTGGTGATCTCGTGGTGATCTCGTTGGACGGGTCGAGGATCAGGTGCGTCAGCACCACGATCTCAGGGAACGCCGCGAGGTGGCTGCGGTCCTCAGTCGCGATCTTCTTGCTGACGCCGAGGGCTTCGACTCGGTCGAGACGATCGGTCTACTCCTTCCCGAGGTCGATCGGCATCCCGGTGGCGGACCAGTCCTCGACGATCTTCCGCGCCATGTCGAGGGCTCGTCCGGTTCGCCGGTGACGGCGGGCGAGCTGGTCGAGTCGACGCCGGGCCTCGATGACTTCCGGTAGGACGCCGAGCGGGATGTCATGAGTGGAGCGGGTCCAGAGCTGCTGCCCCGGGCAGGGCCGCGCGGCAGCAGCCTGGCGCAGCCTTACCGCGGCCCGCTGGATCGACGGCGAAGACGTCGTACGTGCCCGGTGGCGCACCCTCGGGACCACACTCCGCCAGCACCTGCGCACCCATATTCCGCCTGTCCTGCCCGTAACACTCCAAGATAACAGCAAGAAGCAGGGGCGATCTCCACGGGGTCAGGAGCCCCGCCTCCGGGTTGCCCGGGGGTCGCACAAGGACCGTACCGGGCCTTCTCGAACCGTTCTGGTCCGACACGGACCGAAACGAGACCTGCAGTCGGCCGGGGAAGAAGCGTCTACGCTTCTTGCTGTTATCTCAAATGGCAAGGCTCGATTCCGTATCCTGTCGGTATGCCGAACTCGCGCACCGTTGACGCTCTCGCCGCGATCGGCGCCTTCGTGAAGGTCCAGCAAGACGCCGGATACGCCGACCGGACCGTACGCCTGCGCGGCACCCTCCTCACCGAGTACCTGGAACACGTCCTCGACGAGGAGAAGACCACCTCCCTCACCGCCGAAGAACTCGTCCAGCCCGAGCGAGCGGAGTCCTGGCTCGACGCAGCAGAGGCCGGCGAGACCCGCCGCCGCAACACCCTCACCGGCCCGGACACCGCCGCAGCTCACGACTCCCAACGCGCCCGCATCCAGACGTACAACACCTTCGTCGACCACCTCGGCCTGTCCGGTCTGCAACGCGCCTACCCGCAGTCCGGCCACGGCGACCGCCTCGAGCCCGAGCAGGCCTACAAGCTGCTGCGCACCCTCGCCGTACGGCGCCCCACCGGCGCCAACACCGCCACCGCCATCCGCACCGCCGCGGTAGCCGCCCTCGTCGCCGCCACCGGCCGCACGGTGCCCCAGCTCCACCAGCTCAACGTCACCGACGTCGACCTGGAGCGCCGCCCCGTCCCCGTCGTGACCGTCGCCGACATCGACCACCCCCTCGACAAGCACACCGCGGAGATCCTGCGCCGCTGGCTCGACGTCCGCGCCGGCATCACCAAGGCCCTGGAAGGCAGCGACCCCGGCTACCTGTGGATCCCGACGAAGCCCGGCCGCGAACGCACCGGCGACCAGCCTCCGAAGCCCGGCCTGACCCGGGCCGCCGTGCGCACGCTGCACGCCGCACACCGCAACCTCGTCCTGCAGGTGATCGGAGTCCCCCTGCGCCCGTACGCACTCCTCCCCCGTCCCTGACGCTCTATCAGGGGGTGTGACACTGGCAACCTCGTGTAATCGAGAGTGGCGTATTCCTTGGCCAGTAAGGGCTCGTGGTCACCGTGCG
>NZ_JBNGGC010000036.1:0-81844 GCF_049974565.1 Streptomyces sp. WG5
CCGGGCGCGCGTGGGTGTTTTTTTTTGCGCCCGTGGCCCCCCGCCCCCCCCCCCTCGTTGCGGGTCCTTTGGGGGGGGTGTTGGGGGGGGGGGGGGGCCCCCCCCCCGGGGGGGGGCCCCACGGCACCTTCCTGACGAAACACACGCACGCATAAGGAGTGGACGCCACCATGGTGTTCAAGCGACTTCTCGGCTCACTCGGCGTGGGCGCCCCCACCGTCGACACGGTCCTCGACCCGGCCCCCGTCCTGCCCGGCGGCGCACTCAGCGGGCAGGTCCACCTCAAGGGCGGTCAGGCCGACTTCGACATCGAGCACGTCACGCTCGACCTCGTGGCCCGGGTCGAGGCCGAGCACGAGGAGGGTGAGAGCGAGGGCGCCGTCGTCTTCGACCGCTTCACCGTCGGCGGCGGCTTCCGGCTGGCCGCCGAAGAGACGCGCAGCGTTCCCTTCACCGTCACGCTGCCCTGGGAGACACCCGTCACCGAGCTGTACGGGCAGCCCCTGGGCATCGTGCTCGGTGTGCGCACCGAACTCGCGGTCGCCGGCGCCAAGGACAAGGGCGACCTGGACCCGCTCACCGTTGCACCGCTGCCGGCCCAGGAAGCGGTCCTGGAGGCCCTCGGACAGCTCGGCTTCGGCTTCAAGTCCGCTGACCTCGAATACGGACACATCGGCGGCACCGGGCAGCAGCTCCCCTTCTACCAGGAGATCGAGCTCACCCCCGCACCCCAGTACGCGCACCAGGTCAACGAGATCGAGCTGACCTTCCTGGCCAACCCCGCGGGACTGGAGGTGGTCCTGGAAGCCGACAAGCGCGGCGGCCTGTTCTCCTCCGGCCACGACGCGCTCACCCGCTTCACCGTCGGTCACCACGATGCCCGCGACTGGACGGCCGAGGTCGACGGCTGGATCCGCCGGCTCGTCGAGCACCGGTCCGCCTACGGGCACGGCGCGCCCTTCGCCGACCACGGACACCACGGACACCACGGACACCACGGACACGGCGAGCAGCACCACCACGACCACCAGCGCTCGGGCCCCGGCATGGGAACGGCGATCGCTGCCGGAGCCGCCGGCCTCGCGGTCGGTGTCGTCGGAGGCATGGTCGCCGCCGAAGTCGTCGACGAGGTGGGGGACTTCTTCGAGGGCGACGACGAGAGCGAGGACTGAGCGGCAGCCGGCAGCCCGCGCCGGGCCCCGGGGACGGAGCCGCGCGCTCCGTCATCCGCTTCCCCACCGCAGTACGAGCTTTCAACTGCCCCGAGCCGCGTCGCGCCGGGGCTCCTCTTGACCCGTTTGGAGTGTTCATGGCCCTGTGGGACCGCTTCAAGGAGTCCGCGTCACAGATGCAGACGCAGCTCACGGCGAAGAAGAACGACCTCAAGAGCGGCGCCTTCCGCGACGCGAGCATGGCGATGTGCGCGCTGGTCGCCGCCGCCGACGGCACCGTCGACCCGTCCGAGCGGCAGCGCGTGGCCCAGCTCATCGCCACCAACGAGGTGCTGCAGAACTTCCCCGCCGACGACCTGCGCCGCCGCTTCGAGGAGAACCTGGACAAGCTGACCGCCGACTTCGCCTTCGGCAAGGTCGGCGTCCTGCAGGAGATCGCCAAGGCGAAGAAGAAGCCCGCCGAGGCCCGGGCCGTGGTGCAGATCGGCATCGTGATCGGCGGCGCCGACGGGGACTTCGACAAGGACGAACAGGCCGTCGTCCGCGAGGCGTGCTACGCCCTCGACCTGTCACCCCACGAGTTCGATCTCTGACCGGCAGACGGGCGCTCACGCCGGAACGATCACAGTGGTGTGCCGTTCCGGCAGTCTCCCCGCCCCTCGCGGCCCGGCCCGACGCGGGCCGCCCCGCGGACGGCCGGGTTCGATCAGGCACGCGAAGCGCTGCTCACCGGATGCGTTCCGGAACGAGATCGGTTCCCACGACGAGGGTCAGCAGACCGGCAGCGGCCTCCTCGTCCCGCTGGGACCGCGCACCGGGTGTCCTGCTTGCGAGCACCTCGGCCCGCTGCTCCAAGCCGGGCGGGTAACTCACCGTGGTACTGCTGCTCGCCTCGGCGTTGCCCGTGTCGACGACGGTGAAGCCCGCCTCACGCAGTTCCTCGGCGACGGCCGCGGCTCGCCCGGGCACTCCGGTGCCGTTGAGGACGCGCACTCGTACGGCAGAGGCATGGACCGGGTTCTTCGCCTCCGCCTCCACCTGTTCCTTGTGGATCTCCTCGTCCTTGGCCAGTGACGTGAACACCTCGGCCGCCTGGGGGTACTGCCACACGACGTTGGCCTTGTCCGTGGGCACATCGGCCTCACGGGGGTAGTTCGGCACGGTGAGGAAGGTGAGCCGGTCGCCGGGGATGCCCTTGAGCGAGGAGGCGAGGCCGTAGAGCGGCTTGATGCCGGCCAAGCCTTCGTCCGTCGTCAGGGACTCGGTGGCCGACCGCAGAAAGCCGTAGAGGGCGCTGGGGTCCGTCAGCTTGGACTGTGCCTTGGCGGCCAGAGCCTCCATGAACTCCTGTTGCCTGCCGATGCGTCCGACGTCCGATCCGTCGCCGACGCTGTAGCGGGCACGGACGTACCCGAGCGCGTCCTCGTCCTTGACGGTCTGGCAACCCGCCTCCAGGTCCAGGTGGGCCTTCTTGTCGTGGATGGCCTCCTCGGGACACACCTCTATGCCGTCCAGAGCATTGACCATGCCCTTGAAGCCCTGGAAGTCGACGGACACGAAGTGATCGATGCGCAGGCCGGTGCCGGCCTCCACCGTCTTGATGGTGCAGGCGGCGGCACCGGCCACCTCGCCACTCGTACCACCGATCGCGAACGCCTCGTTGATCTTGGCGTGATGGGGTGCGGACGTCGCGCCACCGCCCTTGTCGCAGGCGGATATCTCCACCCACGAGTCGCGCGGGATCGACACGACCGTGGCCCACTCACGATTCGCGGGGACGTGCAGCACCATCAGCGTGTCCGACTGCATGGTGGTCAGGCCCTTGCCGTACTCGGCGTTGTCGCCGTCCCGGCTGTCGGATCCGACCACCAGGATGTTCTTCGAACCGGGACTGAGGTTCTCGGGGCGATCACCGCCCAACTTGCCGTCGACGTCGGCGGCGTTGATGTTGCCGTCCAGATCCTGGTAGACCCATGCGCCGACCCCGGCGACACCCAGGATGAGCACGGAGCACACGCCGGCACCCCACAGCAGGATCCGTCCCCGCCTGGTCAGCCGGGCCGGCCTGTCCGAAGAAGCGCGCCGCCTTCCCTTACCGCTCACTGAGGTCGATCCTCCGCTCAGCCGTGCCGCCCGGTTCCTGGTGTCCGGTACCCGGCGTCTCTGGCGCCGAGGAGCGAAACTCTACAGTCATGTAGAAGTTGGAGGGAATGCCTGGCGATAGCCGCACCGCCGGGCACGGTGGCTCCGCTCCCCACGGCCGCACGCGTGCCGCCTGCCGCCGGCATCCCGGCCGGCGGACCGTCGCCGAACGCCGCGAACCCGCCGCATCGGCCCGCGCCGGGATTTCCGCCGGAGTCACGCGGGCAGGTCGCGCCTGGCTCTGGACCCTCTCGATCAGAGCGGTGTCGCCGCGTGCAGGATGAAGGACATGGTCACGGCCGAGTTCGCCGTCGACATCGCCGACGACATCGCCGATGACATCGCCGACACGGCGGTTCCCGCCGCCGAGGTGGGCACCGAGGGCCGGTCACGCGGCACCGGAGCGGGCTTCAGCAGGGCAGCCGTCCCGCGCGGCACCGGCGCCGGTTCGGCCATGCCCGTCAGTGTCGCCACGGGCACGTCGCACGACACCGGCCGCCTTGCCGATCGCATGCGCCACGGCCCGTCGGCTCCCCACGGCACGGGCCGCTTCCTCGCCGGCCCACCGCCCCGCCGCGATGCCGCCCGGCCAGGCGGGAGACCGGTCGAGCGGCAAGCGGCAGGAAGAGGGGGCCTCTATGAGGCGTCAGCCTCCTCCGTCGCTCCGCGGCTGGGCCAGCAGGTCGCGCAGAAGCCGTTCGTCAGCCGGGTCGAGGGCGGTGAGGAAGCTGGTCAGCACCGCCTCCCTGTCGTTCTCCGCGTCCAGGACCCGGCGCATCTTCCGTGCCGCCAGACCCGCCGGGCCGGCGACCGGCCGCCAGACGAACGAACGGCCTGCCCGTTCACGGGCCACCACACCCTTGTCCAGCAGTCGGGTCAGGATGGTGATCACCGTCGTATAGGCGAGATCCTCGCCAAGGTGCTCGTGCACCCGGCCGGCCGTGGCCGGCCCGCCCGTCTCCCGCAGCGCCGACAGCACCAGCGCCTCCAGCTCGCCCTGCCCCCGCCGCCGGGGACGCCGACTGTCCGCCACGTCCCGTCTCCCTTCCGCCCACCACCCGTTTCCCGGGCGGACATCGTATAGACGCCCTCCGCCCACCACACCCTCTACATCACTGTAGAAGATAGGCTGTCCCGGGGCTGTTCGCCCCAGGAACAACACGGCGGTAAGGAGCGCAGAAGGATGGGTGTCATCGCCTGGCTGGTGCTGGGACTGCTCGCCGGAGCGATCGCCAAGGCGATCCTGCCCGGACGGGATCCCGGCGGTTGCGTCGGCACGACGGTGATCGGCATCGCCGGCGCCTTCCTGGGCGGCTGGCTGTCGGCCGAGTTCCTCGACCGGCCGGTGCAGCGGGAGTTCTTCGACGCCGCGACGTGGGGGTCCGCCGTCGCCGGCGCCCTCGTGCTGCTGGTCGGCTACCGGCTGCTGTTCGGCAACTCCCGGCGTTGACCGGACCGTCATCCGCACCCCTCCGTCACGCCGCAGACATCGAGAAGGAGTACGCAAATGGGAGTCTCCCTGGCCAAGGGCGGCAACGTCTCGCTGAGCAAGGAGGCACCGGGCCTGACCGCCGTACTGGTCGGCCTGGGCTGGGACGTGCGCACCACGACCGGCACCGACTACGACCTGGACGCCTCGGCGCTGCTGCTCGACGCCTCCGGCAAGGTCCTGTCGGACGGGCACTTCGTCTTCTACAACAACCTCACCAGCCCGGACGGCTCGGTCGAGCACACCGGCGACAACCTCACCGGCGAGGGCGAGGGCGACGACGAGGCCGTCAAGGTGAACCTCGCCGCCGTGCCCGCCGAGGTGGACCGGATCGTCTTCCCGGTCTCCATCCACGACGCGGGCAACCGCGGCCAGAGCTTCGGCCAGGTCCGCAACGCGTTCATCCGGGTCGTCAACCAGGCCGACCACCAGGAGATCGCCCGCTACGACCTCTCCGAGGACGCCTCGACCGAGACCGCGATGGTCTTCGGCGAGCTCTACCGGCACGGCGCAGAGTGGAAGTTCCGGGCCGTGGGGCAGGGGTACGCCTCCGGGCTGGCCGGTATCGCCGCCGACTTCGGCGTCAACGTCTGACGGAGCCGCCTTCGGTCCTGCTCGCCGGAGCAGGACCTCGCTCTCCCCCCGGGCCGCGGCTCAGCTCACTGCTCGCGATCCTTCAACGCCTTCTTCTCGCTCTTGAGGATGCGCGCGGCCCTGCCCGCCGAGCGCATCAGCTCGGGCCCCTTCTTGACCCCGAGAACGACGACCACCACGACCAGCACCAGACCCAGTTCACTCAGACCGAACACCGGATCCGCTCCCTTCCACAACGGGCGCAGCCCGGAAACGGACGCTTCACCGACCGCACGGCGCCAACTACAGTGCTGTAGAAGTCTCTTGCCGGCGCGATCTTCCAGCAAGGTCGCATTCCAGCCCTGGTGGCCGGTACGACGACACCGCGGCGCCCCGCCACGCCCGCCGTACCCGGCGCGCGACGGCGGCTTTCCGGGCCGTCCCCGCCTGCCAGGCCGGCCTCCTCGGTTGCGTGATCGTCCCAGGTGACCACGGATGCACGGAGACGGCACCCGCCCACCCGGGAGCAGAGGGAGCGGGGCAGACTCTGTGCCGTAAGCACGCAAAACGGAGGACGACTCGGACATGATCACGCTGACGAAGGAAGACGGCCCCGCGGACCTGGACGGGGTGACCCACCTGTCCATCGGCGTCTCCTGGGACCCGACCGCCGGCAGCAGCGGCGGGGTGCTCGGCAAGCTCCGCCGCAAGACCGGCACCGACCTCGACCTCATCGCCGTCGCCCTGCAGGGCGGCGACCCGGTACGCCTGGCCGGCCTCGACTCCCTCGACCCCATGGGCAACGGCTCGCTCCTGCACAGCGGCGACAACCAGACCGGCCACGGGGACGGCGACGACGAGACGGTGACCGTCGAGTTCGCCCGCCTCCCCGCCCCCATCACGTCCGTCGTGTTCGTCGCCGCCGCCTACAAGAAGGGCAGCGACTTCCAGAAGGCCCGCAACATCAGCTTCAAGGTCTACGACGCCACCGGCGGCAGCACCCAGCAGGTCGCCGACATCTGGCCCAGCCTGCTCACCAAGGACAACGCCTGCGCCGTGGCCAAGGCCGTGCGGGTGGGCGGCGCCTGGAAGCTCGAGGTCGTCAACGAGACGGGGAAGGTCAAGCAGGGCGACGAGCACGCCCTGATGCGGTTCGCCGTCAGCAAGTAGGCGACGGCCCCGCGGCGCGCTCCGGTCCGCCGGTGTGGAGCGCCGACTCCTGCCCGTGCCGCGGCGCGGGGCGGGCCCGGGACAAGCGGCAGGGGGCTCTGTCCATGCTTCCGCCGAGGGCCGCCGGCGAACTCCGGCAGCAGGTCGCGCGCGCCTGGACGCGATGCTCCTCGGGCGAACGCACCACGAGCCGAGGGGAACCACGGAGCCGGGGGAACCACGGAGCCGGGAGCCGGCATCTCGATGCCGGGGTTTCCCTACCGGAATGCCGGGGTTTCCCTACCGGAATGCCGGGGTTTCCCTACCGGAGTGTGGGGTGCAAGCTGGAAGGGAGGCCGCCTCGTCATCCCGGGCGCGGACTCGGGACACGCGGTCTCGCCACTCCGAGTGAGCTCCCCCGAGCTCGGCGGGAGGGATGCGAGATGACGGATCACGTCACCACCGCTACGCGCTGGCGCCTGGCCGGTGACTGGTTCGATGTGTGCAAGTGCGCCATACCGTGCCCCTGCACCTTCGCCCAGCCCCCGACCTACGGCGACTGCGAAGGCGTACTGGTCTGGCACATCCGGGAAGGCAGCTTCGGCGATGTACGGCTCGATGATCTCAACGTCCTGATGCTCGGCTCCTTCGTCGGCAATCCCTGGACCGGCACGCACTCCGACTCGTACGCCGCGGTCTTCCTCGACGAACGAGCCGACGATCGGCAGCGCGCCGCGCTCAGGGCCGTCTTCGGCGGTGAGGCGGGCGGGTGGCCCGCGCAGTTCGGGGAGATGTTCCACCCCGAGATGCGCGGCATGGACGTCGCCCCCGTCCACGTCGAGATCGACGAGGACCTCGCCACCTGGCGCGCCGAGGTTCCCGGCCGGGTCACGGCCGTCGCCGAGGCACTCACCGGCCCGACGACGCCGGACGGCGCACGCGTGCAGGTGCACAACGCCCCGGGCTCCGAGGTCGGACCGGGCCAGGTCGCCACCTGGGGACGGGCCACTGCCGACCGCGCCGACGCGTTCGGCTTCTCCTGGGAACGCTCGGGGAAGTCGAGTAAGCACTTCCCGTTCGACTGGAGCGGCCCCGACTGAGACGGCACGCCCCGTGGCCGGGTCCGCGGGGCGCCGGAAACCGGACGGGCGGCATGGGCGGCGCTTCGCCCGGTGAGCGAGCGCACGGTCTTCGAGGGCGCCCGGTGCGTCACATGCCGTCCATCGCCGGCATCGGCGCCTGCAGGCCGGGCAGCAGCCAGGTCTGGAACGGCGCGAGCACGGCGAGCACGAGAAACGCGACGCCCACGCCCCGGGCGAGCAGCGGACCACGGGACCACAGCTTCTCCACGAAGATCACCACGGCCAGCCCGGCCATCGCCGCCACGTTCATCACCCCGAGCGGAACCAGGACGATCATCAGTCCCGCGCAGCAGCCGACGCAGTAGGCGCCGTGGTGGACGCCCACCCGGAGGTCGCGGGCCGGGTGCCGGAACCCGGCGTAGCGCACCAGCTGGCCCATGGGGTCGCGGCAGTGCCGCAGGCAGACGTTCTTGAGGGGGCCGAGCTGGTACAGGCCCGCGAGCAGGAAGGCCACGGCACCGATCCAGCGACCGGCGGCCGGCCGGTCGTCCACGAGGCCGCCGGTGAGGGCCAGGACCGCGTAGGCGAGCAGGCCGAAGGCGGTCCACACCAGCAGATACCCGCCCACGAACTCGGCGGTGCGCACGGTCCGCGTCCTGCCGGAGGACTGCCGGCCGATCCCGCGCGCCCACGTGAGGGCCACCGGCGCCATGGACGGCAGCATCATGGCCGCCATCATCGTCAGCCACAGCAGCAGGAACAGCGGCAGCGCCCTCCCCATCGTGCCGGGCTCGGCCCCCATGCCCCGGGACTGCCCGATCGTCAGCACCCAGGCGGGCACCGCGACCAGGACGATCAGGAACCAGGCGGCGGCGAGGTCCCGGGCCGGCAGCAGTCCTCCGCCCGCTCCGGTCGGCGCGGACGGCCGGGCGGATGCGAGAGCGGAGGTCCGGGTGTGACGCATCGGCATGCACTCCTGCGGCTGTTTCCAGGACAGCACGCATTCCTCCGCGCCGCTACCGCGCACGGCCGGCCCCGGCCGGGCACGCCCACGGAAGAGCACGGTCGAGAAGCGGCGCAACGCGCAGGTGTTCCCCGACTGGATCCAGGACCGGTCCCAGGCAGATGCGGTCTCCGCCCGCGCATGTGCTCCGCCCACTGCCGGGACACGCGCAGGGCGCAGCTGGTGTGACGTCCCGGTGGGCGTTCGCGCTGGGTAAGTGCCGCCCGTCGATCACGACGGTGGCAGTGGCAGCCGAGCACAGCGCCTGACCGCTGTGCTCGGCGTGCCTCCAGCGGAGTTCACCTCCGGAAGACGTCCCACTGAAGGAAGCGACCGACCACGTGCGCATAAGACACTTCGCAGGAAGAGCGGCGCTCTCCGCTGCTCTGAGCCTCTCGCTGCTCGGCCTCGGAACGGCCGCGGCCACCGCGGACACCAGCGCCGCGCTGCCGATCGGCTCGTACCGGGACATGGCCGTCGACGCCGCTCATCAGCAGGTCTTTCTCAGTGACCCGTTCGGTGACAGCGTGGTGGTGACGGACTACACGGGCCAGGTCGTGAAGCAGATCGGCGGTGCGGACGGCGCCTGGGGTCTCGCGCTGTCCAGCGACTCCAGGACGCTGTACGTGGCGCTCCGCGACGCCGGCGCGATCGCCGCGATCGACACCGTCACCCTGCGGGAGACCGCCCGGTACGACACCGGCACCGGTGCGGGCGCCTATGCCGGCCCGACCTCCCTCGCGCCGGCCGGAGGCAGGATCTGGTTCGGCTACGGCATCGACACCTGGAGGGGTGCCCTCGGTTCCCTGGACCTGAGCGGCGCCCAGCCGGTCGTCACCACGGGCCAGGGCCTGGACACGTTCCGCGGCTCGCCCCGCCTGACCGCCACGCCGCGGGATCCGAACACGCTCGTGGCCGCCGAGTCCGACGGCAACGCAGCCGCCGTGGCGGTGTACGACGTGAGCACCGGCCGGGCCGACACCCGGGCGAAGCGCGTCGATCCGGGGCCGGACGGATGCGCGAGCCTGCAGGACCTCGCCCTGACACCGGACGGCCGGCAGGTCGTCGTCGCCTGTGCCTCGGCCCACTACCACCAGGTGCTGCGCACGTCCGACCTTGCGGACGACGGCACCTACACCACCGGCTGGTCCCCCACCGCGGTGGCCATCGACCCCGACGGCACGACAGCCGCGGGCGTCTACGGGCCGTCCGGGCCCGACGTGCAGCTGTTCGCGCAGGGCACGTCGACGGCCTACACAGCCTGGGACTTCCCGGAGCCCTCCGACTACGCCGACACCACCGTCGTGTCCGGCGGCCTGGCCTGGGCTCCGGACGGCAGCCGGATCTTCGCGGTCACCGAGACGAGCGGCTCCTCGTCCCTGACGCTGCGGGTCCTGAACCACCCGCAGGTCGCCACCGCCGTGACCGTGCAGGCCCCCGCCTCGTCGCCCCGGAACCAGGACCTCACCCTGACCGGAAGGCTCGAAGCTCCGGTGGGCTTCGGCGCCGGGAACACCGTCGACATCTGGCGGATCGACGACCCCATGGCGGGTGAGGGCACGCTCATCGGCTCCGCGAGCGTCGCCGCGGACGGCACGTTCGGCTACACCGACCAGCCGAAGGCCAAGGGCGAGGTCCAGTACACCGTCCAGTACTACGGTGACGCGCGGCACGCCTACGCCTATGGCTCGGTCACCGTCGACATCACCTCGGACTGAGTCTCTTCCCTCTTCGTCACGGGCCCGGCCCGGACGCCGCGGGCTGCGTCCGGGCCGGGCCGGGCCCACCGCACCGCGTCGGCCGGTCAGCCGGCCGGGGCGATCTCCAGAACGGGTCCGGGCAGGGCGGACCGCAGCCGGCGGTCGTGGGTGACGACGATGAGCGTGCCCTCGTAGGAGGTGAGGGCGGCCTGGAGGTCCTCCACCAGGGAGGGCGAGAGATGGTTCGTCGGTTCGTCCAGCAGGAGCAGGTCGTGCGAGCCCGTGACCAGGCGGGCGAGTTCGAGGCGGCGGCGCTGGCCGGTGGAGAGGTCCCGTACGGGCCGGGGCAGGTCGGCCTCACGGAACAGGCCCAGGGCCAGCAGTTCGTCGGCGCGGTCCTCGCCGAAGGCCGCGAGCAGGGAGCGGCTCTCCTCTCCGGCCGGGGCCGGGGCCGCCACCTGGCGCAGGAGTCCGACCCGCGCGGGCCGTCGCACCGTGGCACCCGGCTCCGGGGCGAGTTCGCCCGCCAGGACGCGCAGGAGCGTGGTCTTGCCCGCCCCGTTGGGACCGGTCACCAGGAGCCGGCCGCTCGCGGGAACATGGAGCGAGTCCAGTAGCAGGCGCCCCGGTACGCACAGGTTTCCCACCTCCACCGCGCGGTCCGCCGATCCCCCGATGTCCGCGGAGAACCGCAAGGGTTCGGGGGGTGCGGGCACCGGGTTGTCGGTGAGCCGCTGCAGCCGCTCGCGTGCGTTGCGGATGCGGCTCATGGCACCGTGGGCGCGTGAGCGGGCCCTGAACGCGCCCGCGCCGCTGAAGGCCCAGGGCCCTTTGCGCGGGATCGCTCCGAGGCGGCCGATGTGCGAGTCGGCGAGCCGGGACTGGCGGGCCACCTCGGTGCGCCACTGCTCGTACTCCCGCTCCTGCGCGGCGCGTTCGGCGGCCTTGGCGACGAGGTACCCCGGGTAGCCGTCGCCGTAGCGGCGGACCGCCCGGGTGCACGGGTCGACCTCCAGGACGGTGTCGGTGACCCGGTCGAGGAACGCCCGGTCGTGGGTGACGGCGACGAGTGTGCCCCGGTGGGCACACAGCCGCTCCTCCAGCCAGGCCACGGCCTCGTCGTCCAGGTCGTTCGTGGGCTCGTCCAGCAGGAGCAGCTCGGGCGCCGAGGCGAGCGTCGCGGCCAGGGCGAGGCGGGAGCGCTGACCGCCGGAGAGGGTGCCGATCCGCCGCGAACGGTCCAGGCCGGCGGGCTCTCCGAGGTGGCGCAGGGTGACGTCGACCCGGCGGTCCGCGCCGTATCCTCCGCGCGCCTCGAACTCCGCCTCGAGCGCGGCGTACCGGTCGTGCACGGCCGGGTCGGCGCCGTGGAGCGCGGCGCCGGTGGCCCGTATCCGCCGTTCCAGGGCGCGCAGTTCGGCCAGGGCCAGGTCGATGGCGTCGCCGACGCGCGCCGTCTCCGGCAGGTCGAGTGTCTGCGCCAGGTGCCCGGTGCCGCCCGGTGCCACGACGCGGACCTCGCCGTTGTCGGGCCGCGCGGTGCCGGCGAGCAGCCGCAGCAGTGTGGACTTGCCGGAGCCGTTGTCGCCGATGACCCCCGCCTTCTCCCCGGGCCGGACCGTGAAGGACACCCGGTCCAGGACGAGGTGGTGGCCGTAGCGCTTGCTGACGTCGGTGACGGTGAGCTGGGAGACGGCGGTGCGGGCGGACGGGGCTGCGGGTGTACGGATCAAGTGGGTCTCTTTCGTCCGGGGCAGGGGTACGAGGAGCAGAGCGGCACGAGACGTTGCGTCTCGCTTCCCTGAAGGTAGCCCACGCGCCGCGATCACGCAAGACGCCGCGTCTCGTCGGCTGCCGGCGTCGGCGCCGGGATGCCGGGCGACGAAGGGTGAGGCGGCACCGAGCCACCGTCCCGCTCCGACCGCCGCCTGCCGAGTTGTCCGCGAACTCCGCCGGAATCGTCCGTGATCGGTAACAGACGCATCCCCCGGCCGCCGGTCTCCGTCCTGTCAGGTGGCCTCGATGCGACCGAGGCCCGACGGGCAACGGCGGGAAAGCGGGGCGGACATGGCACGGCACGGTGGCGGGCGGGGCTGGTACGGCAAGGTGGTCGGGGCGGCGCTCGGCGTGACGGTGCTCGCCGTCGGCGCCTCGGTGTGGACCGCGCAGGCCGGCTCCGTGGGCGGCCCGTCGCCGACGGCGACCGCGTCGGCCACGCCGGGCGGTGGCGTCGAGCCGGTCGATGTGACCATCGTGCACGCCTCGGACGAGGGTCCGCGCGGCGTCAACATCACCATCGACGACGGCCCCGACCCCGTGTGGACCCCTCAGGTGCTCGACGTGCTGCGCGAGTACGGGGTGAAGGCCACGTTCTGCGTGACGGGGACGCAGGCGCAGGCCCACCCGGACCTCGTGAAGGACCTGGTCGCGGCCGGACACCGGCTGTGCGACCACGCGGTGTCGCACGACACCGCCATGGACAAGAAGTCCGAGGCCTACCAGTCGAAGGAGATCCTCGACGCCGAGCGCATGATCACCGAGGCGTCGGGAGGCGTACGGCCCCTGTACTACCGGGCGCCCGGCGGCGCCTTCACCCCCTACAGCCGCGAGCTCGCCGCCTCCCGGGGCATGCGCCCGCTGGGCTGGAACGTGGACACCAAGGACTTCGAGCGGCCGGGCGCGGACGCCATCGTCGCCACCGTCGAGCGGGAGCTCCCCAACGGGCCGACGCTCCTCTTCCACGACGCCGGAGGCGACCGCTCCCAGACCGTCGAAGCCCTGCGCCGCGTCCTGCCCTGGCTCAAGGAGCAGGGCTACACCTTCGGCTTCCCGGTGCGCTGAGGCCCCGGACCCCGCCCCCGCCCGGTGTGCACGCGGCGCGCCGGGTGCACACCGGGCGGGGAGCCGTCAGGGGTTCTCGATGGTGATGAAGGGGTCCCACTGGAAGTACCCCTTCAGTTGCCGGTGGCGGTCCAGGATCTGGAAGTAGAAGTGGTACACGACCTTCCCCGTCCTTTTGACCGTCGTCCGCCAGTAGTGGTCCTGGTAGTTCTGCGTGACGAAGTCCGGGCTGCCTTCGGTCCCCTCCTTGGGCATCGGGTAGACGCCGTCGACCACCTCGATCTCCGGTGTCCTGATGAGGACGTTGTTGTCGTTGCTGACGTACCGGTACAGGAGAGCCTTGTAGTCGCTGCCGAGCGACAGCGTCGTCTCCCGCCACCTGACGCTGTCTCCCGGCTCGGCCCGCAGGTTCAGCTCGGCGCCCGACGTGCCGATGATGTGGTCCTGGCGCGTCGTCATGTAGATCAGGCCGTGGTCGACCTGGGTCGGCGCGTCGGGGTTCCTGGACGCGTTGGGGTTCCGCTCGACGATGGTGGCCGCGTCGAACGCGATCAGTATGTTGAGATCAGCCATTTCCCTGCCCCTTTCGGACATCCGGGTACGGTTTCCCGGGGCGCGCCGCCCGGGCGTGCCCCGTGCTCGCTCCGGGCCGGGCGGCCCGTCAGGCGGTCGTGCCGGGCTTCGGCACCTTGTACGCCATGGCCCTCGGGTAGTCGTGCCGGCGCAGTCGGACGCGGACCAGCAGCGGTCCGGCGTTGACCGGGTCGGCGGGGTCGGTGAGGCGGGCCAGCAGGGCGTCCAGCTCCGCGGTGTCCGCGACGGCGACCCCGGTCGCCGGGGTGTCCCGGCCGGCGAACACGGCGGCGAGGCGGTCGTAGTGCCAGGGGTGGAGGACGTTGTAGAAGTCCGGGTCGGAACGGTCGCCCTGGCCGGCCTGGTCGTCCCCGGCGTAGTAGGACGGGTGGACCAGCATCTGCTCGATGCCGTAGAAGTGCCCGTTGTCCATGACGAACACCACCGAGCGCAGCCCGAGCCGGGTGTGGGTGGAGATCTCCTGGCAGGTCTCCTGGAAGGCGCCGTCGCCGACGAACACCATCGGGCGGGCGGGCGTGCGCTCGGGGGCCAGCGCGGCGCCGGTGGCCGCGCCGACCGACCAGCCGATGGACAGCCAGCTGACCTGGGACAGGAACCCGCCCGCGGGCAGCGACAGGTTCATCGAGCCGATGAGGGAGAAGGCGGCGTCGGAGACGACCGTCCAGTCGTCCCGGGTCTCGCGGCCCAGGAAGTGGTTGATCCGGTCGAACACGCCGTCGTAGGTGAGGTGCCCGGGGTGGCCTCGGCGACGGGAGCTCGAGCCGCTGATGTGGAGGGAGGCCCGGTGGTGCTCCAGGGCGGCGGGGCGGTCCTCGGGCGCCCCGTGGTGGGCGTGGGCCTCGGCGTAGTAGTCGGCGGCGAGGCCGTCGGAGCCGTACGCCTTCACCAGGGCGTCCTGGAGGGCGGGCAGCAGCTGTCCGAGCTGGACGTCGGGGAAGTAGGAGGTGCCGACGCTCACACCGCCGTTCGCGGCCATCACCCAGTCGTCGCCGACGCACTGCTCGCCGCCGAGGTTCTTCGAGGTGGACCAGGCGCCGAGTCCGATCCGGCAGGTGGCCCAGTCCTTGAAGACCCAGTGCACGTCCGGATGGCTGGCGTGGCCGTTGTACACGCCGTGGAACTGCGGCAGGTCCTCGTCGACGACGGCCTTGGCGCCGACGGTGGTGCAGAACGGCACCCCGGTGGCCTCGACCAGGTCGGTGAGCCGCGCGCCCAGGCGGAACCGGTCGATCTCCTCGCCGGCCCACACGACCGGGCGGGGCCTGCCGTCCGGGCCGGGACGCTCCTCGATCAGGGTGAGGATCGCGGCGACGGCGCTGTCCAGCAGGGTCTGGCCGCGTGCGCCGAGCGGCCGCTCGCGGCGGCTGATCGGCTCCTGGGGCTCGGCGCAGGGCTCGTCCCACAGGTCCTCCATGACCTCCAGGTAGACCGGCCGGCGCTCGGTCAGGCAGGCGGTGAGCGCGGCGTCGATCTGGCCGGGGGCGAGGCCCGGGTTGGAGATGACCTGCGCGTCCACGGTGACCTGCCGGTAGACCTCCAGGTTGCTCTCCGTGCGGGGGCTCATGTGGGAGGTGAGCAGGCCGAGGGCGCGCTGGTTCTGCCACTGCTCGTAGGGCGGGGAGGCGTTGACGGCGACGAGCGGGACCCGTTCGACGTAGGCGCCGCCGCAGGCGTTGAGGAGGTTGAAGGCGCCCACGCTGTAGGTGACCGCGGCCGCGCCGACGCCGTGGATGCGGGCGTAGGCGTCGGCGGCCTGGCCGGCGCCGCCCTCGGTGGGAGTGCCGACCCACTCGATGTCGCCCTCGGCGTGCAGCGCGGTCAGGAACGGGCCGAGGTGGTTGCCGGGGACGCCGAACAGGTGGGTGATGCCCAGCTCGGCCAGGCGCCGGGCGAGGTAGCGGGCGACCGTGCACCCGGGGTTGATCGCGATCACGACGAGAATTCCTCCTTGTCCGGTCCCGGAACGGTGACCGGCGGGGCGTGGTGGACGGCGACGGCGGCGCGGACGGCGCTCTCCAGGGCGCCCTCGATCCAGGCGTGTTTGAGGGAGGTGTGCTCCCCGGCGAAGTGCACGGGGCCCTCGGGACGGGAGACGTCCAGGTGGAAGCTGGTCATCTGGTGCGCGGTGTAGATGGCGGCCTCACCGAAGGCGTACGGGTCGCGGGCCCAGCTCTTGGTGGCGCCCCGGCCGGTGAAGAACACCTCGATGCGGCGGCCGTGCAGGGCCTGGAGGTTGCGCAGGGCGTAGACGTAGCGCTCGGCGGGGCGCATGGAGTCCCAGCGCGCGGCGTCGTCGGACCAGCAGTACGAGGCGAGCACGACGCCGCCGGTGCTGCCCTCGACCCGGTGCGAGGGGTAGTACGTGAACCGGTTGGGGTTGTCGGTGGCGGAGCCCCCGCCGAAGCTGTGGGTGGCGGGGCGGACGGCCGGGCCGCGCAGCGGCATGGTGCCGTCGATCCGCCGCATCTCCTCGGTGACGCCGCTGTCCTTGACCGCGGCACCGAGCAGGCCGGCCTCCGGATCGGGGAGGGTGACGCGGGCCCGGGCGCCCTGGTCGGCGCCGAGCCGGTAGTGCTCGTAGAGTCCCGGCGCGATGGTCTCCAGCTCGTCGCGCCAGTCCTCCTCGGTGAACTCCCACCACCGGTGACTGAACTCCAGCAGCACCTTGGTGGCCTGGTCGTAGTGGGTCTCGATGACCGCGCGGCGCTTCTTGTACGACATCGAGGGGACGATCTCCACGAAGCGCAGGGCGGAGAACGGGACGGTGACGATCGCCAGGTCCGCGGTCCACAGGCGCGGCGGGGCCTGGGGGTCGTTCTCGGCGACGGTCTGCACGGCCACGCCCCATCCGTCGGGGCCGACGGCTCCGGTGCCCTCGGGGTCGGTGTCGCGGCTGGGGTCGTGGTACTCGAGGCGGATCATGCGGTGGCCGAGCCGCACCTCGTCGCGCAGGCCCTGGTGGAGGGCGTGCGGCAGGCGCCAGCTGCCTCCGGGTATCTCCCAGTAGCGGACGGTGGAGTTGATGTCGCTGCGGCTCAGGAAGCTGTGGAAGAAGGAGAGGTGCAGCCGTGAGGACATGTTCTCCAGCGTTCCGACGGCCTCGATCGCCTCGTCGCTGAGCCCGGCGTGGTCGCGCAGGAACCCGCCCATCGAGTAGCCGTCGAAGTCGCGGATCACCCGGGCCCAGCCCTCGACCCACTCGTCGAACGGTTTGTTGACGCGCTTTCCGTCGACCACGTCGGAGTAGTAGTCGCGCACGCTCTCCAGGGCGTCGTCGACCATCTTCACGACGGGGGCGCGGACCTCGTCGTCGGTGAGGTGGAATCCCTCGTTGATCCGTTCGGGGCCGGCGGCGTAGTCGGCCCGCCGCACCTGGACGCGGTTGGCGCGGATCCAGGTGTTGCCGCGCTTGTCGGGTTCGCGGAAGTCGGGGCTGTCGTCGCCGTAGGTCCACGTCCGTCCGGTGAAGGAGGTGTACGTCACCGGCGGGACGGGGACGTCGGGGCCGCTGCCGGTGGAGGGGTCCACGTCCACGTTGTAGAACTGGCGGCGGCCGAGCCCCAGCTTGTCGACGAGGGCGAGGACGAGCGGGTGGAAGTCGGGCAGCCGCATGGCACCGGCCTCGGCGTACTGGGCCGGGTCGGCGAAGGGCTGGTGGTGCTTGGTGGCGCGGAAGGTCTTGATGCGTCCGCCGACACGGTCGGTGTTGGCCTCGAGGATCGTGACGTCGTGGCCGGCGTCCTTGAGCAGACGGCCCGCGACGAGGCCGGTGATGCCGGCGCCGACGACGAGGATCTTCTTGCGCGGGTGGCGGGTGGCGCCGAGGCGGCCCGTGTCGATCAGGGTGTGGAGGTAGTCGAGCTTGAGGTCCTTGCCGTCCGGGCCGACGAGCAGGAGTTCGCGGGCAAGTCGGAGACAGGTCTGCCAGCGCGCACGGGTGGCGGAGTTTTCCCGTGGATTGTGGGTCATAGCTTGCGATCGTAGAGATGGAGAAACGATTTCCCGGCCCGTTCCGCGGACAAAGTCCAAAAAGCGGCGATCGCACTGCTCGACGGGAATTCGACTTGCCCGCATTACTCATGACGGGCAGGTGTTCCACCAGGGGCGGATGGGAAAAGGGAAACGCAGACGAATCGATAATTCGCTCACGGAAGAAGGAATTCCCGCTGTTTCCGCGGCGGGTGGCACCGCAGGCCGACGGGGGCGGGAAGGGGACCGGGACGGTGATTTTCCGCCCAGTCGTCGCCGCGGCCTTGCGCGGTGCCTCCCCCGCCCCGGACGGTGCCCGGCCGTACCGGCGCGGCGGCCGCAGGCACGGGCCAGGGCGACCGCGGCGACCGGCTCACCGGCTGCCGGGGCCCGCCCGGCAGGAGCACGAGCCCGTCGGCGTCCCGGCCGACCGGGCGGGTCCTTCTTCGCCACACCTGGTGATCTGCCGGACCGTGCCGCCGGGGCCCGGACGACACCGCCGTAGCCCCCCAGCGACCTCGGGGCGGGCTTGAGGGCGGTGGCGCCGGCGACGAGGGCGGCGCCGCCGAGAGCGTCGGCGGCGCCCGGCCGGGACCTCACGGGCCACGGGCCGCGCGGGCCGGCGCACGTGGTCTTCGCCGGTTGTTCATTCGGCGGTCCGGCGCGCCCCACCCACGGCTGAAACGATTCGGCATCGCAGTGGTCCGTAACGGAGGAACGATGTCCCCGAAGAGCAGGAGAACCTGCGCCGCGTTCGCGGCCCTGGCCGTGGCCGCCGGCACCCTCGCGGGCGCGGGCGCGGCCCACGCGGATCAGCGCGAGCGCGGCCACCACCGCCCGCAGCGGCCCGTGGCCTTCGAGCGCACCGCCACCTACCCGGTCTTCCGGAACCGGCCGGCCGGCGAGGACCCGGCCGCCGCGACCGTCGCGGAGATCTCGGCCGTCAGCGAGGACGGGCGCACCCTCGTCCACACCGACGCGGCGGCCCGGCGGATCGGTTTCCTCGACATCGGCGACCCCGACCGCCCGCGCGGCCTCGGCACCCTGTCGCTGGCCCGGCTCGGCGACGCCGAGGACGAGCCGACCTCGGTGTCCGTGGTCGGCCCGTACGTCCTGGTCGTGGTGAACACCAGCGCGAGCCACACCGCCCCCTCCGGCCGGCTCGACGTCATCTCGCTGCGCGACCGCGAGCGGGTGGCCAGCTTCGACCTCGGCGGGCAGCCCGACTCGATCACGGTCAGTGAGGACGAGCGGTACGCGGCGATCGCGATCGAGAACGAACGCGACGAGGAGGCGGCCCCGCCCGGCGGCGAGGAGGGCGATCTCCCCCAGGCGCCGGCCGGCTTCGTGCAGATCGTCGACCTGAAGAAGGGGTCGTCACCCGCGCACTGGCGGACCCGGGCCGTGCCCCTGACGCGGGCCGACGGTTCGGCGCTGCCCGTGCTGGCCGCCGCCGGGATCACCGCGCCCACCGACCCGGAGCCGGAGTACGTCTCCGTCAACGGCCGCGGCCAGCTCGCCGTGACGTTGCAGGAGAACAACGGCGTCGTCCTCGTCGACCTGCCGACCGGCCGGATCACCAAGGCGTTCAGCGCCGGTACGGCGACGGTGCACGGCATCGACACGGTCGAGGACGGCACCATCGACCTGACCGGGTCGATCACCGGCGTGCCGCGGGAGCCCGACGCGCTGGGCTGGATCGACGACCGCTACCTGGCGACCGCCAACGAGGGTGACTGGCGCGGCGGCACCCGGGGCTGGTCCGTCTTCGACAGCCGGACCGGGAAGGTGGTCTGGGACGCGGGCAACGGCTTCGAGCGGCTCGCCGTACGGTACGGGCTGTACGACGAGGGCCGCTCCGAGAAGGGCAGCGAGCCGGAGGGCCTGGCGATCGCCGAGTACGACGGCGTGCGCTACGCCTTCGTCGGCTCGGAGCGCGGCAACTTCGTCGCCGTCTACGACATCAGCCGGCCGGCCCGTCCGGTCTTCCGCCAGCTGCTGCCCACCACCAACGGCCCCGAGGGCCTGCTGCCGATCCCCTCGCGCGGCCTGCTCGCGGTCTCCAGCGAGGAGGACGACGCCGAGGCGGGCGTACGGGCCACCGTGAGCCTCTTCCGGCTGGGCAGGAGCACGCCCGGCGCCCCCGCCGTCCCGGGCGTCGTCTCGGCCGCCGACTCCACCGGCGCGCCGATCGGCTGGGGCGCGCTCGGCGCGCTGTCCGCCGTACCCGGCAGACCGCACCAGCTGTACTCCGTCACCGACGCGGCGTACTCCACCACCAGGATCCTGACCCTCGACACGGCGCGCGCGGGCCGGCCGGCGGTCGTCACCCGGGCGCTGACCGTCAAGGACGCCGCGGGGCAGCCGGCCGGCTACGACGCCGAGGGCATCGCCGCCCGGCCGCGCGGCGGGTACTGGCTCGCCGTCGAGGGCGAGACGGGTGCGGGCAACCGGCTGGTCCGGCTCGACCGCGACGGGGTGACCCGGCAGGTCGTCCCCCTGCCGGCGGACGTCGCCGCGGGCCTCGGCAAGCAGGGGCTCGAAGGGGTCGCCGCCACCACGGACCGGCGCGGCCGCGAGGTGGTCTGGGCCGCGCTCCAGCGCGAGGTCGAAGGCGACCCGGCGGGGGTCGTGCGGCTCGGCCGGTACGACGTCGGGGCCGGTACCTGGAGCTGGTACGGCTACCGGATCGCCTCCACGACCACGCCGGGCGACTGGATCGGCCTCTCCGAGATCACCGTGGTCGGGGACAGGCTGGCGGTCGTCGAACGCGACAAGCTGAACGGACCGGCCGCCAGGGTCAAGCGGATCCACACGGTCGACATGCCGGGGTCGGCGGCGCCGTCGGGGTCCCTGCCGGTGCTGCCGAAGCGGCTTGCGTACGACGTCCTGCCCGCCCTGCGGGCCACGAACGGCTGGACCCAGGAGAAGCTCGAAGGGCTGGCCGTGGCCGGCGACGGCCGGGTCCACGCCGTGACCGACAACGACGGCCTGGACGACGCCACCGGGGAGACCGTCTTCCTCGATCTCGGCTCCAGCAGGACCGTCTTCGGCCGTCGAGGCTGACGGCCGGGCCGACGGCGAGGACGCGGGCGGTCACCGGTGAACGGCCGGTGACCGCCCCTCCGGGGGCGGGGAGCGGAAGGGGTGCCGAGGACGTCAAGCCAGTTCGAGCTGCGGCTCCGTCTTGCGCGCCGGTGCCGCGGTCTTCGGGTTCCACAGCCTGGCGGTCCGCACGTAGCCGTGGACGACCGAGGCCGTCGCGAGAACGAGAAGCGGCCCGCACACCCATGGACGCGCGGCCATTTCCATCGGAAGATAGCGGGCCGACGCCAGGAGCGCGGCGAAGACCACCGTTCCGTAGGCGACCAGCCGGATTCCCGGCCGGTCCCAGCCGTGGTCGAACGAGCGCAGTCCCGCCTCGATCGTGACCGCGAACACCACGCCCGCGAGAATGTCGATGCCGTAGTGGTAGCCGAATCCCAGCGTCGCGCCGAGCGTGGCGATAAGCCAAAACGTTCCTGCGAAACGCAGCACGCGTGGGGCCCTGCGGGAGTGGATGAAGATGGCGGTGGCCCACGCCGTGTGCAGGCTGGGCATGCAGTTGCGGGGTGTGACGCCGTCGTACGTCCACGGGTGCGGGGGGCTGACCGGCGGGGGCGTGTGCGGCCACAGGTCGGCCATCGCCCACTGCTCGCCGCCGGTGCCGAACGCGCCGGTGCCGTAGGTGAAGACCGGCCCGACCACCGGGTAGATCATGTACACGGCCGGCCCGAGGAGACCTATCACCAGGAACGTACGGACCAGATGGTGGCGCGGGAAACGGCGCTCGGCCGCCACGTTGCGCAGCTGGTACAGCGCGACGACGACGGCGGCCACCGCGAGTTGGGCGTAGACCCAGTCGAGTACGTGCTCGCCGACCGGGCCCGTGGCGGCGACCAGCCGGCCTGCCAGCCACGACGGACTGCCCAGCGCGTGATCGGCGAGCGCCACGTAGGGGTCGAGTACCGCCGGGCGGGTCTTCGACGTGACCAGCAGCCAGGTGTCGCCCGTCTTGCGGCCGGCCACCAGCAGCAGGCCGAGTCCGACCCCCTTCAGCATCAGGACGCGTTCCCGGCCGGTGCGGCGGGTGACGGCGACGACCGCACAGCCCAGGATCACCCACAACGCACCGTTGCCGAAGGAGTGTCCGTCACTCACTTCGGCGTCGAACGCCCACCGCACCAGCAGGAAGGCGACGTCGATGCCGATCGCGGCACCGGCCGCGACGAACCGCTGCCGCCAGGTGAGTACCACCATCATCAACGCCATGCTCGCGTACAGCAGCGGCCCCGACGCGGGGGCGAACACCACCTCTTTCGCCTGGTTGGTCAACGGCCCTGGCAGGCCGTAGCGGCGCGCGGCGATCTCCAGCGCGATGCTGAATGCGAGGGCCGCCACACCCGCCACGACCCAGAGTCTCGTACGTGGTCGACCCCATGCGGAGAAGGTATTTCTCCACTTTATTCGCGAAAATACCTGTGATGGCATTTGTCTCAATCTTCATGGTTCCGGAAGAGCAGCCCGTCGGCAGAGGAGACGGGAGGATCACATTGCGGGTTCCGGTCCTGAATTGTCGAGACCGGCGCCGGCGCCCGGGCCGGGGGGAGAAAAGAGCGGCGGGCCGTCGCCCGCCGCCGTACCGCGGGCCGGCCCGGCGGACGCTCCGTGCCTCCGCCACGGCTCCATCGGCGCGGCGGAGGCACATACTGGTGGCAATGACAAAGCCAGTCGGATCAAAACGCCATGCGTTGCCCACCAGCCCCTTCAAGGAGCCGGTCGCACTGCCTCCCAAGCACTTCGAGGTGGGCGACCGGGTCACCCACGACACCTACGGCCTCGGCCGGGTGATCGCCCTCGAGGGCGGCATCGCGGTGCTCGTGGACTTCGGCTCGGCGCAGGAGCGGATCACCGTGCCCTACGCCAGGATGAGCAAGCTCTAGGACCACCCCGGCCACTCCGGCCACTCCGGCCACTCCGCCCCAACGGGAGCCGCCCACGGCACGACAACGCCCCGCGCCCGCGCGCCGGGCCGCGTCCGCTGCCCCGACGTACGACGTGTCCTTTGTCTCGACAAGCCCGTCTCGCCGCTTATGGCACTTTCGCCGTGCCGGCGGGGGCGGAAGGCGGCACAGACACCATCACACGTGGTCATGACGCCGCCGACGGGAGCCCGGACGGCAAGACTGCGACCTCCGGAGGGCAATATCTGCTGCCATGACAGGAGAAATCAACAGGACGCCCGGGGAATATTCCTCGGTCGGCCAGTCGGAGCAAGATTATTGCCGGCTCCCGGTCGATCACGGCGTGCTAGTGTCGTGGGAAGTTGCAGTTGTGGTTGCCTGAAGGTTTTGTCCGACGGGGTGATCATCACGGCGACCGGAGTTCACACAGGGTGAACTCCGAGCACCGTACCGAAGGAGAAAATTATGGCTTCCGGCACCGTCAAGTGGTTCAACGCGGAAAAGGGCTTCGGCTTCATCGAGCAGGACGGCGGCGGCCCCGACGTCTTCGCCCACTACTCGAACATCAACGCCCAGGGCTTCCGTGAGCTGCTCGAAGGCCAGAAGGTGACCTTCGACATCGCGCAGGGCCAGAAGGGCCCGACGGCCGAGAACATCGTTCCCGCCTGACGCTCACGCATACTTCGCAGCTGGGGCCCGCGCCTAGGGGTGCGGGCCCCAGCTCGCCGCGTTTCCGGGCGCAGAGCGCCCTGCGGGGTTCCGCTTCTCTCCCCGCGCATTTCATTCCCTCGGTTTCATCAATTCTCTCGGTCCACTCGGCTCCCTACGCCGAGACCGACCGGGGCCGGCTCGTTCTTGCGATTCCCTGCGCCGCTCTTTTGCTGCGGGTCTCCCTTGATACGTGCCATATCAAGGAAGGTTCCCCATGAACCGCGTACGCACCAACGACCGCCGACGCTCCGGTGGCGGCGGCGGCCCCCGCCGCTCGCAGACCTCCGGTCGCCGGCCGGCCGCCCCCCAGGGCGGCGAGTTCGCGCTGCCGAAGACGATCACGCCGGCGCTGCCCGCCGTCGAGTCCTTCGCCGAACTCGACATGCCGGCCCGCCTGCTGACCGCGCTCACGGCCGAGGGCGTGACCACGCCGTTCCCGATCCAGGCGGCGACCCTGCCCAACTCCCTGGCCGGCCGCGACGTGCTCGGCCGCGGCCGCACCGGCTCGGGCAAGACGCTCGCCTTCGGCCTCGCCCTGCTGGCCCGTACGGCCGGGCAGCGCGCCGAACCGCGACGGCCGCTCGGCCTCGTCCTCGTACCCACCCGTGAGCTGGCCCAGCAGGTCACCGACGCGCTCGCCCCGTACGCCCGCTCGCTGGGCCTGCGGTCGGCCACCGTGGTCGGCGGCATGTCGATCGGCCGGCAGGCCTCCGCGCTGCGGGGCGGCGCGGAGATCGTCGTCGCGACGCCCGGACGGCTCAAGGACCTCATCGACCGGGGCGACTGCCACCTCGGCGACGTCGGCATCACCGTCCTCGACGAGGCCGACCAGATGACCGACATGGGCTTCATGCCCCAGGTCACCGCCCTGCTCGACCAGGTGCGCCCCGAGGGCCAGCGGATGCTGTTCTCGGCCACCCTGGACCGCAACGTCGACCGGCTCGTCCGCCGCTACCTGACGGACCCGGTGGTGCACTCCGTCGACCCGTCGGCCGGTGCCGTCACCACGATGGAGCACCACGTGCTGCACGTGCACGACACCGACAAGCACCGCACGACCACCGAGATCGCGGCGCGGGACGGCCGGGTGATCATGTTCCTCGACACCAAGCACGCCGTGGACCGGCTGGTGAAGCACCTGCTGAGCAACGGCGTCCGCGCCGCCGGCCTGCACGGTGGCAAGTCCCAGCCGCAGCGCACGCGGACCCTCGCCCAGTTCAAGGACGGGCACGTGACGGCGCTGGTGGCGACCAACGTCGCGGCCCGCGGCATCCACGTCGACAACCTCGACCTGGTCGTCAACGTCGACCCGCCCAGCGACCACAAGGACTACCTGCACCGCGGCGGCCGTACGGCCCGCGCCGGCGAGTCCGGCAGCGTCGTCACCCTGGTGACCCCGAGCCAGCGGCGCGACATGACCCGGCTGATGGCCTCGGCCGGCATCACGCCCCAGGTCACGCCGGTCCGTTCGGGCGAGGCGGAGCTGTCCCGCATCACCGGGGCGCAGGCCCCGTCCGGTGTCCCGGTCATCATCGCCGTACCGGTCGTGGAGCGCCCGCGCCGCGCCGCGTCCGGCGGGGGTTCCTCGTCCCGTGGCCGCCGCGGCCGTTCCGCGCAGGGCCGCACCGGCCAGGGGTCCTCCACCCAGCAGAACCGCGCCGGCCAGGGCCGCGGTACCCAGGGCCGGCCCGCCGGCGAAGCCCCGCGCCGCAGGCCGCGGCGCCAGTCCGCCGGTGGCTCGGCGGCCTAGGGGCCCTGCTCCAGACCCACCGCGAACGGCAACCCACCCGTCCCATCTCCCCCTTGTGGAGGCATCATGCGCTGTGTCATCGCCCGGTACCCGTTCGACCTCACCAAGGGCGGGGTGCTGGATTCGATGAAGGGCGTCACTCCCGAGCCCATCACGGGTGAGTCCGTGACCATCGGCCGCCGCCGCTACCCCGTCAAGCAGGTGGGCGAGGTCGTCACCCGGCAGGACCGCCGCGACTTCTCCAGCGGCGAGGTCACCCGGGCCATGACCCGCCTCGGTTTCACCTGCCACGCCGACCCCGCGGCGGCACCGGCTCCGGCGCCCGCCGCCACGCCGGTCGAGACCGCGTCGGCGCTGCTCGGCGGTACGGCGCCGCTGGACGCGTAGACGCGGGGACGTGTGAGAAGAGGGCGGGACGGAGGCGGAAGCCTCGGTCCCGCCCTCTCGCTGTCTCTCCTGCCGGCTTCTCCCGCCTCTCTCTCACCGTTCCCGTATCGCTCTCGCACCTCTCTCCCGCGTCCCTTCTAGGAGGGCTCCGTGGCAGCCGCGCCGTGGGGCTCCGACGGCGTCGGCGCCGTGCTCGGCCGGGCCGAGGGCCCGGCGGCGGGCGGGGTGCTCGGCACCGCCGACGGCGCGGAGCCGGGCGGGGAGACCGACGCGGTGGGCGGGTGCGTCCCGGGAAGGGGTCTCTGCGAGGGTTCGCGGGGCGGGGCGGGACTCGGTACGGCCGTCGGCGTGGGCCCGGCGGGGGCCGGGGCCAGCGGGGCCGTCGGGCGTGCGGGGGACGCGGGGGCCGCCCAGTGCAGCGGCAGCGCGATCAGGGCGGCGGCGGCAGCGGTCGCGGCGGCGCCGGCCGCGGCGCGCAGCAGGCGCCGCCGGGACGCCGCCCGGCGGACCGCCTCGTAGCGGCCGGGGGGCGGTCCCAGGTAGTCGCCGCCCGGCCGCAGCACGACCAGCAGCGGATCGTCGCCGTCCCACGCGGACCCGGGGCCGTCCTGGCCGTCCCCGTCCTCAAGGCGTGTGGTCAAGGCTTCTCCTCAGATGGACGCGGAGCAGTTCGCGGGCCGCGTGGAGGTCGGCCTTGACGGTTCCTTCCTTGCGCCCGGTCAGCACGGACACCTCCCGGATCGGCATGTCAGCGTAGTAGTGCAGAAGGATCGGCACGCGCAGTCGCTCCGGCAGGGACTGCACGAGCAGCCGTACCGAGGGGTCGGCCTGCTCGGGGTGCGGGCGGACGGCGACCTCTGCGGTGACCCGGCGCACCGCCCGGCGTTCGCGCTCCAGTTTGCGCCAGTGGTCGCGGACGAGGTTGGCGGCGGTGACGTAGAGGAAGCCGCGGGGCTCCTCCACGGACGTCCAGCGGGCCCAGAGCCGGGTGAACGCCTCCGAGGCGATCTCGTGGGCCGTCTCGTCGTCGTCGACCAGGCGGCGGCACCAGCCGGCGAGGCGCGGATACAGGGCGGCGAACAGCTCGGACGCCGCCCTGTCACGGGACCGTTTCAACACTCTCCATGGTCGTGGGGTAGGGGCTGCACGGTACGGACGGCCGGTCAGGAGGCCTCGGGGCGCGTCGCGTTCGTGGTCGCGGCCAGTTCCGCGAAGACGATGACGTTGTCCCGGTACTCCTCGCCGATCCGCGGGCCGGCGCAGGTGATGAGCCGCAACTCCGGGCGGTCCACGTCCCCGTAGACGTCGTCCGTCGGGAAGTCGGCCCGCGCCACCGTCCGTACGGAGGTGACCGTGAACTCCGCCGCCGTGCCGTTCTCCAGGCGCGCCTCGATCCGGTCGCCTTGGCGCAGCCGCGCCAGGTGCCGGAAGACGCCGTCCCCGTGGGTGCCGACCGTGACGTGGCCGAGGAGGACCGACGGTCCCGTCTGGCCCGGCGTCGGCGAGTGCCGGTACCAGCCCGCGCGGTCGTCGTCCGTGACGGGCGGGACCTCCACCGTGCCGTCCGACGCCAGTCCCAGCCGCATCACCGGGGTGTCGACCCCGATGGCCGGGATGCGCAGGCCGACCGGGACCGAACGGCCCAGGGGGCGGGGCGGCTTCGCGGTGGCGTGCGCGGGCGGTGTGGCGGCGGTGGGCGCGGTGGTGGCGGGGCCTGCGGGCGTGTCCCGCCCGGCCTCCGGGCCGGCGCCGCACCCCGCGAGGAGTACGGCCAGCGCGGCGGCGGCGAGGGCGCGTCCGGAGCGCGGGGTCATGCCCCGGTCGCCGCCCGCCGGCGGCGTACGACGAAGAGGACCGCGCCGCCCGCGACGAGTACCGCACCGGCGCCCGCGCCGATGAGTCCTTCGTCGGTCCCGGAGTCCTCCGCAGCCGCCACTCCGGTGTTGGGCGCGCCCTCGGGCACGGTGGAGACCTGGCCCTCGGCCGGTGCCGGGGCGGGCGCCTGGGACGGTTCGGCCGCCTGGGCGGGGAGGCTGACGGACGGTACCGGCACGGCGTCCTCGCTCGGCCCGGTGCCGGTGCTCGGGGCGTCGGCGGCCGGGGGGTTGGAGGGGACCGGGGCGGGGTCGTCGGCGAACGCGGGCGCGGTGCCCGCCAGGACGACGGTGCAGGCCAGTGCTACGGCGCTGAGGATGGTTCGGCGCATCGGGTCGCTCTCTCTCATGGGTCGGCGCGTGTGCGTGCCGCTCGGGGTGCGGGCGCGAACGCGGATCGGACGGAGAGACGAGGCGACGGCGGGACGGGTTGTAAAGAGATGGCAAAGTCCCGGACCATGCAGAAGGCCCGCACCTTGCGGTGCGGGCCTTCCGTGCGGTTCGCGCGCCTTAGGCGGGAACGATGTTCTCCGCCTGCGGGCCCTTCTGGCCCTGCGTGACGTCGAAGTTGACCCGCTGGCCCTCCTGGAGCTCACGGAAGCCCTGGGTGGCGATGTTCGAGTAGTGGGCGAAGACGTCGGCGCCGCCGCCGTCCTGCGCGATGAAACCGAAGCCCTTTTCGGCGTTGAACCACTTCACGGTACCGGAAGCCATGTCTTTTACTCCTAGGCAGTGCTGGAGGCCCGCACCGTGCGGGCCTTCACATCGCTGCGATGATCACCTGCCCGGAAAACCGGTAACACAAATGGCAACCACAACTGCAACTGATGTCCAGCCTAGCACGAAATGAATCGGCTGCACAGAAATGAATCGCACGGAAAGACGCCCTCGATTTAAGGAGAGGATAGTTTTTCCGGCGTCCGCCGAATATCTGTTTCGCAGAGGTCAGGTTTTCACTCGCCGCGCCGTTCTCCGTTCCCGCCGGGCCGCTCGGCCTCGCGCCGGAGCTCCTCGTTCATGCGCAGCGCCGCGTCCAGATCGTCCTCCAGGCGGACGATCCGGCAGGCGGCCTCGATGGGCGTGCCCTGGTCGACCAGCTCACGGGCGCGGGCGGCGCGGCGCAGCTGCTGGCGCGAGTAGCGGCGGTGCCCGCCTTCCGAACGGGTCGGGCTGATCAGCTCCGCCTCACCGAGGGCACGGAGGAAACCGGGTGTGGCACCGATCAGCTCGGCCGCCCTGCCCATGGTGTACGCCGGGTACTGATCGTCGTCGAGCCGGTCGGCGGCCTGCGGCCGGTCATCGGCGGTCAGCCTGCTCTCCGGGGACATGCATACCTTCCCGCGGACCGCTGGGGACACGGCCCGCCGCAGGGAATCCGGTTCCCCCGCACCTGAACTCTAGTCGCGCGCGTCGGATACCTGCCGCGGCGAACACATATCCGCAGGGCCCGGCGGACGTGCCGGTCCGGTCCGCCCCGGGCCGGCCCCCTCACCTCCGGGGGCACCGCCGCGCGGGTCACCCCCTCGCGGACGGGTCCGCTCCGGTCACCTTCCGCAGGGGAGGTCCACTTCCAGGGTCGTCGGTCCGCCGGGCGGGCTGTCCAGGCGCAGGGTGCCGTCGTGGGCCGCGACCCGGCGCCGGATACCGGTCAGGCCCGAACCGCCGCCCTCGTCCGCACCGCCGCGGCCGTCGTCCTCGATCACCAGCCGCAGCCGGCCGCCACGGGCCCGGACGGTGACGGTGGCCCGCCCCGCCCCGCTGTGCTTCGCGATGTTCGTCAGCGCCTCCGCCACCACCAAGTACGCCGTCGCCTCGACCGACGCCGCACACCGCTCGGGCACATCCGCCGCCACCCGGCACGGCACCCCGCAGTCCGCCGCCAGCCCCGACAGCGCCCCCGCCAGCCCACGGTCCGCCAGCACCGGCGGCAGGATCCCCCGCGCCACCGCGCGCAACTCCGCCAGCGCCTGCTCCGCCGCCGACTGCGCCCGCTCCAGCAGCTCGTCGGCACCCGCGGGATCGCGCGCCGCCATCCGCCGCGCCGCTCCCAGCAGCACCGTCACCGACACCAGCCGGTTCTGCGCACCGTCGTGCAGGGACCGCTCGATCCGCCGCAGCTCCGTCGCGTGCGCGTCCAGCGCCGCCGCCCGGGTCGCCGTCAGCTCCGCCACCCGCAGCGACAGGTCCGTCTCCGGGCCCGCCGCCAGCAACCGCCGCGCCGGGCCGGCCTGCAGCCGCGCCATGCCCGGCCCCAGCCCCAGCAGGATAGCGGTCCAGCCGAGGCCCAGCAGGCCCACGGCGACGGCGTCCGGCCAGGCCTCGGCGGTCCCGATCCCGATCGACGTACTGGTGACGCCCTCGGGCACGAGGCGCCACCACAGGGGGAAGGTGGTGTCCCGGACCGCGCTGACCGGGAGCAGGAGACCGAGCAGGCCCAGGAGGAGCCCCAGGGTGGCGTGCCGGGCCAGCCAGCGCAGCTCGCGCCGGGTGGTGGCGTCGGCCAGGGCGGGCCGCAGCCGGGTGGGCGGGGGATCGGGCGGGATGATCTCGGGTCCCCGGCTGGAGAGGCGTTCGCGTTCCCTGCGAGCCAGGGCGTGCAGGGCGCGCAGCACGACGGGGGCGAGCAGGAGCCCGACACCGGCCGGCGCGGTCACCGCGGCCACGGCCAGCAGCACCAGCACGCCCAGCGCCAGGGTCGCCGTACCGAGCCCGCCGACGAGCTGCCCGGTCGCCGCGCCGGCGGCGCTCAGGGTCCGCAGGGCGCTCTGCCGCACGGACGTGATCGGGACCGTCATCCGCCCGCCTCCCTCAGAGCCGCTCGCCGCACTCCGGCGTGCCCGACCCTATGACGCCCGGCGCCCCGGTGGCGGCGCGGAGCCGGAAAGTACAGCCTGCTGTACCTCGGACCGGGCGGCTGGCGGGATCGGCCCGAGGGGGCCCGGGTCCATAGCGTCGGTGGCGGACCGAGAGCGAAGCCACGGAGGACGCCGCCATGTCGCACCAGGACCCCTACCGCCTGAGCACACCCCCGCCCCGCACCACCGGGCAGGGCCCGGACGCCGTCTCCCGCGGGGACGTCCTCCGTGCGCTGCTGTGGGCCGTCGTCGTGGTCAGCGCGGTCGCCAACATGGCCGCCTCCCTCGCCGGTGCCCCCACCGCGGTGCACCTGGCCAGCGGCGTGGTCACCGTCCTCGCCGCCGGAACGCTCGTCGTGCGCGGTCTGCGGGGGCGTCGATGAGCACCGCGGTCGCGGCGTCCACCGCGCGCAGGGCGCCCGCCATCGCGCTGACGCACCTCGCCCGGACGTACCCGGGTGGCGTGCGGGCCCTGGACGACGTGTCGCTCACCGTGGAGCACGGCACGTTCCTCGCCGTGATGGGGCCCTCGGGGTCCGGCAAGAGCACCCTGATGCACTGCGCCGCCGGCCTGGACTCCCCCACGTCGGGCAGTGTCCGCATCGACGGGCAGGAGATCTCCGGGATGGGCGAGACCCGCCGCACCGAACTGCGCCGCGAACGCGTCGGCTTCGTCTTCCAGGCGTACAACCTGATCCCCTCGCTCAGCGTCGAGGACAACATCACGCTGCCGCTGCGCCTGGCCGGCCGGCGCCCGGACCGGGACTGGCTGCGCACGCTGACCGAGCGGGTGGGGCTCGCCGACCGGCTGTCGCACCGTCCGGCGGAGCTGTCCGGCGGGCAGCAGCAGCGGGCCGCCGTCGTGCGGGCGCTGGCGGCGAAGCCCGCCGTCGTGTTCGCGGACGAGCCGACCGGCGCGCTGGACCTGCGCAGCGCCCACCAGGTGCTGGACCTGCTGCGCGCGCTCGTCGACGACCTGGGCCAGACGGTGGTGATGGTCACCCACGACCCGGCCGCCGCGGCCCGCGCGCACCGGGTCCTGGTGATGGCCGACGGCCGGGTGGTGGAGGCGCTGGAGCGCCCGGCCGCGCCCCGACTGGCCGAGCGCCTCGTCGCGTTGGGGGAGCGGTAGACCGTGCTGCACCTTGCCTGGCGGATGGCCGCCCACCGGATCACCGCACTGCTCGCCGTGGCGTGCGCGGTGCTGGGCGGCGCGGCGCTGATCACCACCACGGGTGTCCTGGCCGAGTCCGGACTCCGCTCCCAGCTGCCACCCGGGCGGCTCGGCGGCGCGGACGTCGTGGTCGCGGCCGACCAGGAGTTCCACCCGAGCGGGGACCTGCCGATCGCGCTGCCCGAGCGCGCCACGGTCCCGGGCCGGCTCGTCGGCCGGCTGGCCGCCCTGCCCCGGGTCACCGAGGCCGTCGGTGACATCGGCTTCCCGGCGGCGCTGGTCGACGCGCGCGGACGGGTCGTGGCGTCCGCCGAGGACCCGAGGTCGGCGGGTCACGGCTGGTCGACGACGAAGCTGCTGGCGGACCCCCGCGTGGAGGGCCGGGCACCCTCGGGTGCGGGCGAGGTCGCCGTGGACGCGGCGGCGGGCGTCGCGGTGGGCGAGCGGGTCCGGGTCGTGGTGAACGGCCGCCCCGCCGCCTCCTACCGGGTCTCCGCGGTGGTCGACGCCCCGGGCGCGGGCGTCTACTTCGCGGACGGGACGGCCGCGCGCCTGGCGGGGCGGGACGGCGGCGGTGACGGGCCGCGCGCCGGGACCGTCGACCTGATCGGCCTGCGCGTCGACGACGGTGCCGAGGAGCGGGTCGCCTCGGCGGTCCGCGAGCAGGTCGCGGGCACGGGGCTGGAGGTCGTCACCGGCGCGGACCGGGGGGAGGCCGTGGCGCCCGGCGTGGGTTCGGCGCGCTCGCTGCTGATCCTGCTCGCCGGTTCGCTCGCCGGGATCGTGCTGCTGATCACCGGGTTCGTCGTCGCGGGCGCGCTGGGGGTGACGATCGCCGGGCAGCGCCGCGACCTGGCGCTGATGCGGGCGGTCGGGGCGACCCCGAGGCAGATCCGCCGTCTGGCCGCCGCGCAGTCGACGGTCGTCGCGGCGGTGGCCCTGGTGCCGGGCGTCGCGGCCGGCTACCTGCTGGCGGACCGGTTCCGGCGGGTGCTGGCGGAACGGGGGGTGCTGCCGGAGGAACTCCCCCTCACGGTGGGCCCGTTGCCCGCGCTCGCCACGCTGGTCCTGATGGCCGGGGCCGTGCAGCTCGCGGCCCGGTGCGCGGCCTGGCGCACCTCGCGCAGGCCGGCCACCGAGGCGGTCGCCGAGTCGCGCAGCGAACCGCGCACCCCGTCACGGGTGCGTACGCACGCCGGTCTGCTGCTGATCCTCGGCGCGGGCGTGATGTCGGCGGCGCCGCTGCTGTCCCGGACCGTCATCGGGGCCTCGGCCACGTCCATCGCGGGCATCCTCTCCGCGATCGGCCTGGCCCTGTCCGGCCCGGCGCTGGTGAAGCGCGCCGGGGAGGCGGCCGTACGGCGCCTGCGCCCCGGGGTGGCGGCCCCGACCTGGCTGGCGCTGTCCCACGTACGCGCCTACGCGCTGCGCCTGTCGGGCGTGGTCAGCCCGCTGGCCATGGCGGTCGTGTTCGTCCTGACGTACACGTTCGCGCAGACGACGGTGCTGGCCGCCACCTCGGACGACACCCGCACCGGCACGCTCGCCCAGTACGAGGTGAGCGCGCCGGGCCTGGGCGGGCTGCCCGCGGACACGCTGCCCGCCGTGCGGGACGTGCCGGGCGTGCGGGCGGCGGCGGCCGTCGGGACGACCACGGTGGTGTGGGAGTACGACCAGTTCGGCGAGCCCGTGGCCGAGTCCGCCTCGGCGATGGTCCTCACCCCGGACGCCCGGGACGTCGTCGACCTCGGTGTCACGGACGGCGGCCTGGCCCGGCTGACCGGTGCCGCGGTCGCCGTCAGCGGCGAGGCGGCGCGCGCCCGCGGGGCCGGGCTCGGGGAGCGGGTGCGGCTGGTGCTCGGCGACGGGACGCGGGCCGACGCCGAGGTCGTCGCCGTGTACGACCGGGGCCTGGGCTTCGGCCCGGTCGTCCTCTCCCGTGACCTGGCCGCCGGGCACACCACGACCGGCCTCGACCAGAGCGTCCTGGTCCGCACCGACGGCACCTCCGCGGCCGGGCAGGGCCTGACCGCGCTGGCCGCCGGCCGTACCGGCCTGGCCGTGTCCAGCACGGACCCGGACCCCGCCGGCGCGGACACCCCGCCCGAGGTGTGGGTCAACCTGGCCACCATCGTGGTGCTGCTCGGCTATCTGCTGCTGAGCATCGCCAACAAGCTGGTCGCCGCCACCGCCCAGCGCCGTGCCGAGATCGCCGCGCTGCGCCTGGTCGGCACGACGCCGCGCCAGATCCGGGCGATGATGCGCCGCGAGGCCGCCGTCATCGCCGCCGCGGCCCTCGTCTCCGGTCTGCTCCTGTCCGCCCTCCCGCTCGCCCTCCTGGGCCAGGGCTTCCTCGGCCGCCCCTGGCCGGCGGGCCCCGCCTGGCTGCTCCCGGCGGTGGCGGCCACGGTCGCGCTGACGTCCTTCCTCACCGTCGAACTGCCCACCCGGCACGCCCTGCGGACACCTCCGGCGGATGCGCTGCGGGCGGCCTGAGCCGCTGGAGGGGGAGCAGCCGACGCCCCGGGGCCGGCCGACGCCGACGCCCCGGGGTCAGCTGACGACCCTGAAGCTGCTCAGCCCGAACTCGTGGTGGTAGACCGTGTGCGGCGGCACTGTCGCCGTCCGGCTGGAGGCGCACTCCCAAGGGCATGTCGGAGCCGCCTCATGGTCTTGGTGTCAGCGCGGAGCTCGCTGGTCGTAGTCGCGCTGGCGTGCTCGGATCTCGGGGGCGTTCGCTACGGTCCAGTCGTAGAGGTGGGCGAACGGCTCGCGCAGGGATTCGCCGAGGGGGGTCAGCGAGTACTCGACGCCGACCGGCGAGGTCGGCAGCACGCGGCGCTCGACCATCCCGTTGCGTTCGAGCCGGCGCAGGGTCTGCGTGAGGACGCGTTGCGTGACGCCCTCGAGACGGCGCTTGATCTCGTTGAACCGGCGTGGTTCGACCAGGACCGCCATCACCATCATCGACCACTTGTCGGCGATCTGGTCGAGGATCGGCCTGCTCGGACAGTCGGACCGAAACGCCACGTCGTGCTCGGCGATGGCCCGGTAGACGGCCTCGGAAGTGGCCATGGCGGTATCCTCCACGATCCCTGGGATGCCTGAAGTGCGTTATTGACGCAGGTCAGAGACGGTTTCACGGTAGGTATGCAACAGGAACCAGAGCCCTGTCGGATACCTAGGAGAACGTTATGGGCCACGACGCCTACCAGACCTTGCGGGTCAGCCGGAAGGACGGAGTCGCGCAGGTCACGATCGACAACCCGCCGGTCAACGTCCTCAGTGTCGCGGTCATGACCGATGTGCGGCGCCTGCTCACCACGCTGGCCGACGACGACACCGTACGCGTGATCGTGTTCGACAGCGCGGACCCCGACTTCTTCCTCGCCCACGTCGACATGACCGTCACCCCCGACGCCCTCGCCGGGCTCATGGCCGACCTGCCGGACGGCGTCAACGTCTTCCAGGCCGTTGGGGAGCAGCTACGCCGCCAGCCTCAGGTGACCGTCGTCAAGCTCGCGGGCAAGGCGCGCGGCGGCGGGGCCGAGTTCGTCGTGGCCGCGGACATGGCGTTCGCGGCGATCGGCAGGGCCGGGCTCGGCCAGATCGAGGCCCTCATGGGCATCGTCCCGGGCGGCGGTGCCACGCAGTACCTCGCCGAGCGCGTCGGCCGTAACCGTGCCTTGGAGATCGTGCTCGGCGCCGACCTGATGGACGCCGAGACCGCCGAGCGGTACGGCTGGGTCAACCGAGCCGTCCCCGCCGACCGGCTCGACGAGTTCGTCGACCGCCTCGCCGGGAACATCGCCGCGCTGCCCGGCGGCGTCGTCGCGGCGGCCAAGCGCGCCATGGTCCTCCGCGATCACTCCGATGGTCTGGCGCGGGAGAACGACGCCTGGGCCGGGCTCGTGTTCCGCCCCGCCACAGCACAGCTCATGGACGCCGGGCTGGCCAACGGCGCCCAGACCCGGGACGGCGAACGGGACCTCGAGGGTCTGTTCCGCGGTCTCGCCGGGTAGCCGGTCCGCTTCGTCGGCTCACGAGGGTCGACCCGCTCTTGGTCCCGCTGCCCACGTACACGATGTCCGTCGCGTGCCGGAGGGCTTGCCGGCAGGTGTCAGGCGGAGGCCGTCGTCCACTCCCGCAGCAGGGCCAGTCGCTGGTCCCTGGTCGGGGCGACGTCCTCGGGTTCGTCACGGCGCCAGGCGAGCAGGTCGTCGACGGGGGTGGCGCCGGTGGTGAGGCGGGTGAGGAGGGTGCGGGAGAGGTCGTACTCGTCGGGGGTGTGGATGCCGCCGGGGACGGCGGCCAGGGCGGTCGCCTCGACCGTGCCGTCGTCCTCGGTCTCCACCCGTACGGTGAAGGCCGGGGGCTGTTCGCCGTCGCCGGTCACCATGGCGTAGACGGAGTCGAACGCCATCGAGGCCAGCCGCCGTGCGGTGGAGCGCACGGCGACGTCCTGGACGTCGAGCCCGCGGACGTCGTCCCAGGCCCAGAAGCGGCCCTGGCCGAGCCCGAGGGTCTCGACCCCGTCCTTGGTCAGACGCACTCCGGACGCCGTGCCGACGGGTTCGGCACCCACGTACACGGCGTCCTCGGTGATCCAGAACAGGCCGACCATGGCCACGAGCGCCTCCCCCAGCGGTGCCGGCGCCGCTGTCGGCACCGTTTCGCTGTGGGAGACGCCCGTGGTCGTGCGGGAGTTCCCGGGTCAGGCCACCGGTGTCGTCGGGCCCACCAGTTCCGTCAGGACGTCCTCCATCGTCACGAAGCCCAGCACCGCGCCCGTCTCGCCGGTGACGGCGGCCAGGTGGCTGTCCTCGGTGCGCAGGGCGGTGAGGGTGTCGTCGAGCGGGGTGTCGATGCGGACCCGCGTGACCCGGTGCAGGGCCGTGCGCGGGAAGGGCCGGTCGCGGTCGGTCAGACCCAGCGTGTCCTTGATGTGCAGGTAGCCCAGCACGGTGCCGCCGGGGCCGGTGACCGGGAAGCGGGAGTAGCCCGCGTCCGCGGCCATGCGCTCCAGTTCCGCCGGGGTGACGGTGTGGCTGACCGTGCGCATCTTCTGGGCCGGGACCAGGATCTCACCGACCGGGCGGGTGCCCAGTTCCAGCGCGTCGCGCAGCCGTTCGCCGTCGGCCGGGGTGAGCAGTCCGGCCTCGCTGGCGTCGACGACCATGCGGGCCAGCTGGTCGTCGGTGAAGACGGCCTCCACCTCGTCCTTCGGCTCCACCCGCAGCAGCTTGAGCAGCGTGTTGGCGAAGGCGTTGATGCCGAAGACGAACGGCTTCAGGGCCCGGGTGAGGGCGACCAGCGGCGGGCCGAGGACCAGCGCGGTGGTCGCCGGGGCGGCCAGCGCGATGTTCTTCGGGATCATCTCGCCGATCAGCATGTGCAGATACGTGGCGAGGGCCAGGGCGATCGCGAAGGCGACCGGGTGGACCAGCGCGTGCGGCATGTGGACCGCCTCGAACACGGGCTCCATCAGGTGTGCGATGGCCGGTTCCGCGACCGCGCCGAGCACCAGCGAGGAGACGGTGATGCCCAGCTGGGCCGTGGCCATCATCGCGGAGATGTGTTCCAGGCCCCACAGCGTCATCCGGGCGCGCTTGTCGCCCGTCTTCGCGCGCGGCTCGATCTGGCTGCGGCGCACGGAGATCATGGCGAACTCGGCGCCGACGAAGAACGCGTTGGTCAGCAGCGTCAGGGCGCCGATGAGGAGCTGTACGGCGGTCATCGGGCCACCTCCGGCTCGCGGTCGGCCGACGGGGCCGGCGCGGGCGCGGTGACCCGCAGGCGGTCGGCGCGGTGGTGGTCGACGTCGAGGACGTCCAGGCGCCAGCCGTCCAGGTCGACGACGTCGCCCTTGGCGGGGATGCGTGCCAGGTGGGTGGCGACCAGGCCGGCCAGGGTCTCGTAGGGTCCGTCCGGCGCGGTCAGGCCGATGCGCTCCAGGTGGTCCAGACGGAGCGAGCCGTCGGCCTCCCAGGCCGCGCGGCCGTCCGCTTCGGCGGGGGCGGGCAGCAGGTCCGGTATCTCGACCGGGTCGTGCTCGTCGCGCACCTCGCCGACGACCTCCTCGACGATGTCCTCGACGGTCGCCACGCCCGCCGTGCCGCCGTACTCGTCGATGACGACGGCCATGGTGCGGGTGGCGCGCATGCGCTCCAGGAGGCGGTCGGCGGGCAGGCTGTCCGGCACCAGGAGCGGCGCGGTGGCCAGCTCGGTGACGGGGGTGGACCTGCGCCGGTCCGGCTCCAGGGCCAGGACGTCGCGGATGTGCACGGTGCCGATGACCTCGTCCAGGCTCTCCCGGTAGACCGGGAAGCGGGACAGGCCGGTGGCGTGCGAGAGGTTCGCGGCGTCGGCGGCGGTGGCGTGGGCCTCCAGGGCCTTGACGTCCACGCGCGGGGTCATGACGTTCTCCGCGGTCAGCTCGTTCAGGTGCAGGGTGCGCACGAAGAGCTCGGCCGAGTCGGCCTCCAGGGCGCCCTCGGCGGCGGAGTGCTGGGCCAGGGCGACCAGTTCCTCGGCGCTGCGGGCGGACGCCAGCTCCTCGGCCGGTTCCAGGCCGAAGCGGCGTACGAAACGGTTCGCGCTGTCGTTCAGGTGCCGGATGAAGGGGCCGAACGCGGTGGTGAAGCCGCGCTGCGGGCCCGCGACGACCTTCGCGACGGCCAGCGGGCGGGAGATCGCCCAGTTCTTGGGGACCAGCTCGCCGACGACCATCAGGACGACGGTGGAGACGACCACGCCGAGCACGGTCGCGACCGTCGGGGCGGCACCGCCCAGGCCGATCGCCCGCAGCGGGCCGCGCAGCAGCACCGCGAGGGACGGCTCGGCCAGCATGCCGATGACCAGCGAGGTCACGGTGATGCCGAGCTGGGCGCCGGAGAGCTGGAGGGTCAGGGACCGTACGGCCTTCAGGGCGCCGTCGGCACCGCGCTCGCCGGACTCGGCGGCACGTTCCAGGTCACCGCGCTCGACCGTGGTGAGGGAGAACTCGGCCGCGACGAAGAGCGCGCAGGCCAGGGTGAGGAGGAGGGCCAGCAGGAGCAGCAGGACCTCGGTCACCGTGCCACCCCGCTTCCCTCACGCGCAAACAGCAGGGGGGACTGCGGGCCGGCCATGGCACGGCCGGTACTGGGAGGCTCCATTACGGAACGGGACTCCTTAACGGGGTCGGCGGGCGCCGGTACCAGCCGGTCGCCCGAGGTTTTCCCTCTCATGGTAAAGGACGGGCAAAAGCATGGGGAGTCCTCACATGCCCTCGGATCCCTGCGCTTCTACTCGACTGTAGAGAACGGCGGGACGACTCCGCTTGTTCCCCGGACGGACGTGAAGCCGGGGGGCGGGGACGGCTTCCGAGCCCGGCGGGGAAGCCTGGTAACTTCTACACGGGTGTAGAAAGTCGCCCGCTCTCCCGACCCGTACGGAGTTCTCATGGCCCTGTGGGACCGCTTCAAGGAGTCCGCGTCGCAGATGCAGACGCAGCTCGTGGCGAAGAAGAACGACCTCAAGAGCGGCGCCTTCCGCGACGCGAGCATGGCGATGTGCGCGCTGGTCGCCGCCGCCGACGGCACCGTCGACCCGTCCGAGCGGCAGCGCGTGGCCCAGCTCATCGCCACCAACGAGGTGCTGCAGAACTTCCCCGCCGACGACCTGCGCCGCCGCTTCGAGGAGAACCTGGACAAGCTGACCGCCGACTTCGCCTTCGGCAAGGTCGGCGTCCTGCAGGAGATCGCCAAGGCGAAGAAGAAGCCCGCCGAGGCCCGGGCCGTGGTGCAGATCGGCATCGTGATCGGCGGCGCCGACGGGGACTTCGACAACGACGAGCGGGCCGTCGTCCGCGAGGCGTGCTACGCCCTGGACCTGCCGCCGCACGAGTTCGACCTCTGAGACCACTGCGGCCTCTGGGGCCTTGGGGCCTTTGGGGCCTTTGGGGCCTCTGAGGCCTCCGGGCCTTCTGGGTCCTCTGTGGCTTTACCAGGCCTCTGGGGCCTCTGAGACTTCCTGGGCCTCGAGAGTCTCTGGAGGCCCCGGGGCCTCTGGTCCCTTCGACGCCACCGGTCATGCCGTAGATTCCGTGCGGGCCCGTGCCGCGGGCTCGCACCGTACGTTCACCAGGGGAGCGCCGTGTTCGGACTGAGCGAACTCGCGATCATTCTCATCGTCGTCATAGCCGTTCTCGCCGCCAAGAAGCTCCCCGAGCTGACCCGCTCGGCGGGCAAGTCCGCCCGCATCCTCAAGGCCGAGGCCCGCGCGATGAAGGACGAGGAGCGGACGCCGCCCGAGGACCGGGAGGCGCCCCGGGTCATCCAGGGCGAGGCGATCCGCCGTGATGACGCCGGAGGCGGGACTCCCGGTACGGCACCCGGCGGACAGGGCACCTCCCAGGGCTGACGGCACTTTCCGGGGCCGGTGGCACTTCCCGGGCCCGGGAAGTGCCACGTCACATCACGTCACTCAGCGACCGGTGCCGTGAAGAAGTCGAGGATCGTGTCGGTGGCGTTCAGGGCCTGGCTGATGGGGCCGAATCCCTTGGGCGGGGCGACCGACGAACCCGGCCAGGTGTGACCGGCGTCCTCGACGACCAGGAGCTGGACGGTGGCGGCCCCTCCGCCGGACGCCGGTGCGTCCTTCGCGCCCTTCGCGCCCTTCGCGCCCTTCGCGCTCTTGGGACCCTTCGCGTCCTTCAGGTGCCAGACGGTGCGGTCGTAGCCCTTCTCGTCCTCCGTGACCGGCTCGCCCGCGCCACCCGCGTCGGCGAACGCCTCCGCGCTGTCCCGGGCCGACAGGCTCGGGAGGATCGGCTCCTCGGGGTTCGGCGGCGGGGAGGGCCAGCCCTCGAGGGGGCGTACGGGGTCGTCGGCGCCGTAGACGACCATGACGGGGACGGGCCCGGTGGGCTCGACCGCGGCGTCGCCCGCGGGCAGCTGGCCGGAGACCGAGGCGGCGCCCGCCAGCAGGCCGGGACGCTCGGCGGCGAAGCGCAGCGCCATCGAGCCTCCGTTGGAGAAACCGGCGACGTACACCTGCTCGGGGTCGGCCCCTTCGGTGCGCACCAGGTGCTGGATCAGCGCCTCGGTGAAGCGGACGTCGAGGTCGGGGTCCGGCCGCTGCGCGGTCGCCTGCGTGCCCGCGCCCCAGCCGTTGTCGAGGCCCTCCGGGTAGGCGACCAGCATGCCGCGCTCGCCGGCGGCCCGCTCCAGCCGGCTCTTCTCGCGCATCTCGGCCGCGTCGGCGCCGCGGCCGTGGAAGGCGATGACGAGGGGCCTCGGACCGCCGGCGGTGGAATCGGCGGGCCGGTGCAGGAGGTACTGGCGGGTGCGGCCGTCCACGCGCAGCTGTGCGTGGGCGTCCGGTGCCGCGGAGGCCGTACTGCCCGAGGCCCGGGACGGTCCGCCGCTGGTCGGCGGCGTCGCGTCCGGACGGCCGGACTCGGTGGCGCAGCCGGCCAGCGGGAGGGCGAGGGCGAGGGCCAGCACGCCGGGCCACCGGCGGGTGCGGTGCGAGAGATCACGGAAGGAACGCATGCCCCGAGGAGAGCAACCCGGCGGCATCCCTGTCCAAGATCGATATGAATGTCGATCCGATCAATTTCCGATATGGTTCCTGATCGTGGACCTGGTGCGGCACCTGGAGTGCTTCGTGGCTGTTGCAGAAGAGTCACACTTCGGCCGTGCCGCGGCCCGCCTCGGCATGGCCCAGCCACCCCTGTCACAGCGCATCCAGCGGCTGGAGAAGGAACTCGGCGTCCGGCTCTTCGAGCGCACCAGCCGCCAGGTGACGATCACCGAGGCGGGCACGCTGCTGCTCGCCGAGGCCCGCGAGCTGCTCGCCCGCTCCGACTCCCTCCGGGCCGCCGCACGCCGCATCCGCGACGGCGAGAGCGGCCTGCTGCGCGCCGCCCTGTCCCCCGACATCTCCGGCGAGACCGTCGCCGCGCTGCTGGCCGACTTCCGGCACCGCCGCTCCGGCCTGGAACTCGAACTGCACGAACTGCCCACCGCCCAGCAGCTCGCCGGTTTCGCCGCCCACGAGCTGGACGTCGGCCTCATCCACCACCCGTGCGACGTCACCGGTCTGGAGCTGGGCCCGGTGCTGCGCCGCGACCTCGGCGTGCTGCTGCCGCGCGGCGCGGCCCAGGCGGATCTCGACGAAGTACCGCTCGCCTCCCTCACCGGCTACGACCTGGTCCTCTTCCCGCGGGCCGGCGCGCCCGCGGTCTACGACGACCTGCTCACCGCCTGCGCCCGGGGCGGCTACACCCCCGCCGCCGTACGGCACGGCCAGGGTGCCAGCTTCGTCCGCGGACTGGTGCTGTCGTCCGGGGCGGTCGCCCTCGGCCCCCGCGACACCGGGCTCGCCGCGGCCGGTGACCGGGACCTGGTCTGGCGTCCGCTGGCCGGGGCCCCGCTGGCCTGGCGGCACTCCGTGGCCTGGCCCAGGGGGCGCGGTGACACCGCCGTCGGCGCCTTCGCGGACGCGGCCACACACGCCCTGCGCACCACGGCCGGCGCCCGTTCCGAGGCACCCGCCCGGCCACTGCACCTTCGTCCGGCATCGGAGTTCTGGCTGTGACCGACACCGCGACCACCGCCCGTCTGGACGCGGCCTTCGCCGACGCCGGGGTCACCGGGTGGCTGCACGCCGTCGACATCGACTCGGGCGCGCAGGTCGGTGCCGGGGCGGACCAGCCGGTGTGCACGGCCAGTGTCCACAAGCTGTGCGTGCTCGTCACGCTGCACGAACTGGCGGCGGCCGGGGCGCTGGACCTCACCGAGCAGACCGAGTGCCCGCCCGCCGGGCGCACCCCGGGTCCCACGGGGCTGGCGGCCATGCTCGACCCGGTCCGGCTGTCACTGCGCGACGCGGCGTTCCTGATGATGTCCGTCAGCGACAACACCGCCGCCGACCTGCTGCTGCGCCGCGTCGGCCTGGACGCCGTCAACCGCACCGCGGCCCGGCTCGGCCTCACCCGCACGCGAGCCGTGTACGGCTTCGGCGACATGCTCGCCGCGATGCGCGAGGACACGGGACCGGCCGGTGCCCAGGCCCTCACCGACCCGCACGTCATCGCCCGGCTCCGCGCCCTGGACCCGGCCCGCACCAATCACAGCACCCCCCGCGACATGACCCGCCTGCTCGCCGCGGTCTGGCGGGACGAGGCGTGCCCGCCCGAGTACGGCGCCGCCGTGCGCCGCATCATGGGCCTCCAGGTGTGGCCGCACCGCCTGGCCTCGGGCTTCCCCTTCGACGACGTCCACGTGGCCGGCAAGACCGGCAGCCTGCCGACCCTGCGCAACGAGGTCGGCGTCGTCGAGTACCCCGACGGCGGCCGCTACGCCGTCGCCGTCTTCACCCGCACCGCCCACACCGCCGCCGTCCTCCCGGCGGCGGACGCGGTGATCGGCACGGCGGCCCGCATCGCGGTGGACGCGCTGCGGGCACCGTGAGACGGCGGGCGGCGCCGTCCCGCCCGGCGGCGGCCCCGGGGGGCGGGCGGCGCGTCAGCCGTCGTTGTCGCGCCAGCGCCCACCGCTCGGGGCCGAGTCGAAGCGGGTCGCCGCCGAGGCGTTGCCGCTGAAGTCGTTGCCGGAGACCCGGCCGCCGGTCCAGGTGGCCTCGTGCGCGATCCACAGGGCGTGGGTCTGGGTGCGCGGGCGCCCGTCGTCCCGGACGCGGTTGCCGTGCACGTACGGGTGGGCCACGGCCGCGGCGGCGGTGAGGCCGGTGCGCGGGGCCGGGCAGTCCGGGAGGCGGTAGGCGGCGCCGGGGGCGGGGGTGCCGACGGGCCAGGCCGTTGCCGCGCCCGGGCGTGCGGGGGCGAGGGTGAGTTCGGTGGCGGTGTTGTCGACGACCACCACGGTGACCTCGGCGGCGGTGCCGGGCGCGTCCCCCGCGGCGGTGCCGGGCGTGTCCTCGGCGTTCCGGTCGCCGACCGTCAGCTCCTTGCCGCGGTGGCCGCCGGGGAGCCAGTCGGCGTTCTCGTCGGTCAGGGACAGCGGCCCGCAGTGGACCCCCTCGCCGCCTCCTCGTGTGGGGGGCGCGGCACGGCGGCCGTTGTTCCGGACCCGGTTGCCGAAGATCGCCGGCTCGTGCAGCGGGGCGTCGACGCGGATGCCGTCCAGGGCGTTGTCGTGGAGGTCGTTGGACTCCAGGACGATGTCGGTGGCGGGCTCCTGGTCGCCGCCGGCCAGGTTGTGCTGCCAGTAGCCGTACCGCCCGTTGTTGCTGATCCGGTTGCCGCGGAAGGCGTACGGACCCGGGGTGTTGCCGAGGGCGACCCCGTCCCCGGCGTTGCCGTCGATCACGCACCCGGTGACGATGCCGCCGCGCCCTCCGACGCTCGTCGTGCCCTGCGCCGACACGTCGAACCCGGCGACGTGGTTGCCGAGCATCGTGCAGCCGGTGACCAGCAGGCCGTCGGCGCCCCAGTCGGAGATGCCGTAGCGGTTGTCCTCGGTGTGGCAGGCGGTGACGCGGATGCCCCGGGGCGGAACCCAGTCGTCCTGCTGGAGTTCGAGGAAGATGCCGTTGGTGCCGTTGCCGTTGGCGGTGCAGTCGGTCACCGCCGTGCGTTCGACCGGCCCCCAGCCGCCGACCCCGATGCCGATGCCCGCGCCGCCCATCTTCTCCCCGGGGTCCTGCCGCCCGCACCGCTCGGCGAGCACGCCCTCGACGACGGTGTCCTGGAGGAAGTCGCACCCGAAACCGGTGGCGGCGGTGTCGTGGATGTACAGGTCGCTGAAGCGCCCGCGCAGCACGTACTGGAGGCCGAGCCCCTTGGCCAGCACCTCGTACTCCTCGGTCTCCACCCCGGAGCCGTCGATCTCGAAGTGGGCGAAGGTGACGTCGGCGATGTGCTTGTCCCGCCCGGCGCCGTGCTGGGCGGTGGTGAACCAGGCCAGCGGCACCGGCCGCGTGGGGGCGCCGGGGTTGGTGAGGGCGAAGCAGGTGGCACCGCGTCCGGCGCCGGTCAGCGAGACGCCGCTGCGCCAGAGCACGGGCCGGTCCCGGATCACGTACCGCCCGGCGGGCACGCGTACGGTGCGCGGCCGCCCGTCCGCGGCGGTGGCGTCGCCCAACGTGTCCACCAGCTTCTGCAGTGCCGGCCGGTCGTCGGCGGTACCGTCCCCGACCAGGCCGTACTCGTGGGCGTCGGCCGTCAACGGCACGGTCATGGGGGTGCTCCTTCCAGCGGCGACGCGGGGCCGTGTGCGGGCGGCGGGCTCGGCGCCGACGCCGCCGCACTGCCGGCCGGGTACCAGGCACCGACCGCCCTCAATCAGCACGGCCCCACCCGGAAAGCCCCCCGAAGGGACTACTCGGACATTCCTGGCGCTTTATCTCATTTGGGGGTACATAATCAGAACATGAGTACGGCAACGCTTGAACTGCTGGCCGCGTCCTCACACGCGCTCAACGTGACGATCGCCTTCATCGGCGGGCTGGTCATCGCCGGCGCGCTGATCTGGGCCGTGCGTATGGGCATGCGGGTCATGGAACAAGAACCCGAACGCCCCCACGCCGACGAGCACGGCAGACTTCCCGCAACCGGCGCCGTCCACGAGGAACGGGAGGTGCGGGAACCCGACGAGATCCCGCTGATCACGGACGGGAGCCCACGGCTCATGCCGTACGAGCTCCACCACTCGGGCAGCCGCCGGGGCCAGGACCAGATCCGCCGCCGCTGGCTGCCGGGGTCGAGCGGGTCCTTCGGCGGCGGTGGCCCCGGGCACGTCTGACCCGGCGGCCCCGCCCGGGCGGCAGGCCGGGCCCCGCCGGGCCTGCCGCCCGGCACGGGCCCACTCACTCGCCGCCCGCCCGCCCGCCGCGACGGGCGCGCGCACGTCCACTGCCCCCCGGTCCGGCGGGGCACCGGCGTGCGTGACGGCGCCCCGGAACCTTCACTTTCACTGGAGGAGCCCCGCGTGCTCTCGCGGGGCTGCACCCACCAGGTCCCTGGAGCAGGTCCGCAGGCCCGGCCGCCCCACAGGCCCCCGTGCGACCGCTACAGCCCCAGCCACACCGTCGTGTCCGGCCCCAGGCGGCCGCCGACCAACGGTGCGCTGCTCAGCAGCACCTCGCCGGCCGGCAGGTCGACCGTCGTGCCGGAGAGGTTGGTGACGCAGCGCCAGCTGTCCGAGCGGTCGAACCGGAGGACCCCGGCCGGGACGTCGTCCGACCAGGTCAGCGACTCGCCGTCGAGCAGCTTGCGGCGCAGGCGCAGGGCCGTGCGGTACAGCTCCAGGGTGGAGCCCGCCACCCCGTCCTGGGCCTCGACGGCGTACGCCGCGAAGCCCGGCGGCTGCGGCAGCCACGCCGCGCCCGCGCCGAAGCCGTACGACGGCCCGTCCGTCGTCCACGGCAGCGGGACCCGGCATCCGTCGCGGCCCTTGCGGACGTGCCCGGTCTGCTCCCAGATCGGGTCCTGGAGGACCTCGGTGGGCAGGTCGGCCACCTCGGGCAGGCCCAGCTCCTCGCCCTGGTAGACGTACGCCGAGCCGGGCAGCGCCAGCATCAGCAGCGTCGCCGCGCGCGCCCGGCGCAGGCCGGCCCGCTCGTCGACGGCCGGTGCGTGGCCGCCGGACAGCAGCCAGGCGTCGGTGTCGGTGCCCGGCGGGAGGACCAGGCGGGTGGCGTGCCGGACCACGTCGTGGTTGGACAGCACCCAGGTCGCCGAGGCACCGGCGGCGTGGGCGTCGGCCAGCGAGCCGGTGATGACCTCGCGCAGCTCCGCCGCGTCCCAGCCGGCCTGGAGGTACTCGAAGTTGAAGGCCTGGCCCAGCTCGTCCGGACGGGCGTACAGCGCACGCCGGGCGCCCGGCACCCAGGCCTCGGCCACCGCCATGCGGGGCGGGGTGTAGGCGTCGAGGATCTTGCGCCAGTCGCGGTAGACCTCGTGGACGTCGTCGCGGTCGTAGAACGGGTGGGTGCCCGGGGCGAACTCCGCGAGCGCCGCCTCGCTGCTCAGCTCGGGGGAGCCGAGGTCGCGCAGCGGCTCGGTCAGGTCCTTGACCAGCGCGTGCGCCACGTCGACGCGGAAGCCGTCGACGCCCCGGTCGGACCAGAACTTCAGCGTGGTGCGGAAGTCGGCGCGGACCTGCTCGTTCTCCCAGTTCAGGTCGGGCTGCTCGGGGGTGAAGAGGTGGAGGTACCACTGGCCGTCGGGCACCCGCTTCCAGGCGCTGCCGCCGAAGACGGACTGCCAGTCGGTGGGCGGCAGCTCCCCGCGCTCGCCCCTGCCGTCGCGGAAGACGTAGCGGTCGCGGGCCGGAGAGCCGGGGCCCGCGTTCAGGGCCTCCCGGAACCACGCGTGGCGGTGCGACGTGTGGTTGGGGACCAGGTCGACGATCACCTTCAGTCCCAGGCGGTGGGCCTCGGCGGCCATGGCGTCGAAGTCGTCCAGGCTGCCCAGGCGCGGGTCGACGTCCCGGTAGTCGTCGACGTCGTAGCCGCCGTCGGCCAGCTCGGACGGGTAGAACGGGCTGAGCCACAGGGCGTCCACGCCCAGCGCGGCCAGGTGCGTCAGACGCTGGGTGATGCCGCGCAGGTCACCGAGCCCGTCGCCGTCGGCGTCGGCGAAGCTGCGGGGGTAGACCTGGTAGATGACGGCCTGCCGCCACCAGTTGGGGTCCTTGGACGACAGGTCGGGCGTGCGGGTGGTGCTGCGTACGGTCACGCGGGCTCCTTCGCGATGCGTGCGGGCGACACGAATAGATCTGTCCACATCACCCGAAAAGCGAACCCGCGCGCCCGCGACGCGCCGGGGACTACGCGCCTTGGCGCTGCCGCGGGGCGAGGACCGCCGGCCGAAGCCCTCCCCTTCTGCTCGGATCGCGCACCGCTGTCGCGCGGGGAAGCCCTGGCCGGCCGGCGCCGGACCCGGAGTACCGGCGCTTCGTGTCCCCGCCGGACAGGCTGGACGGCTTCCCGCACACGATGCCGCTCCTGTGGATCAACGGGTCGCCGGTCCGGCCGTGCCGTTGGCCCTGCGTGCAGAGAGCACGGATCGGGCCGTTGCCCCCGGACCGGACGGCGAACCGGACTGCCTAGGCCGCGAGCCCGCGGGGCTGCTCCACCGCGGTCAGGTACAGCTCCACGTACCGGGCCACGTCCACGTCCAACGCCACGTCCACCAGGGGCTGTTCGCGTGTGCCGTCGTGCAGTTCGGACTCGCCGACGCGCAGGCGGCGGTCGACGAGGGTCTGGCCGCGGGCCGGGCCGGGGGCCAGGGACACCTCGACGGGCAGCCGGTGCGTGGTCAGGCCGCCGGGGTCGATCACCGCGCAGACCGCGCCCGCGTCGCCGAGGCCGCCGCCGGGGTCGGACTCGTCGGTGGCCGGGCCGCGGTGGGCGAGCAGCTCGCCGGCGAGCCGGGTGCCGGGCTCGGTGCTCGCACGCAGACGGCGTACGTCCGGGCCGGGGACGATCACCCGCTCGAACACGTCGAGCCCGTACATGGTGATCGGCACCCCGGCGGTGAGCAGGATCGCCGCCGCCTCCGGGTCGTGCCAGACGTTGAACTCGGCGACCGGCGTCGCGTTCCCTGTGGCCACCGCGCCGCCCATGAACACGATCCGCTCGATGTTCCGGGTGACCTCCGGGTGGGTGCGCAGCAGCAGCGCGATGTTGGTCGCCGGGGCGGTGGGGATCAGGGTGACCGGGCGCGGCGAGGCGAGGATCTCCCGGCGCAGCAGGGTCACCGCGTCCACGTCGACGGGGGTGCGGGCGGGGGCGGGCAGGCCGAGGTCGCCCATGCCGTCGTGGCCGTGCACGTGCCGGGCGGTGCGCACGTCCTCGATCAGCGGACGCCCGGCGCCCCGGGCGACGGGGACGTCGGGGGCGCCCGCCTGCTCCAGCACGGTCAGGGTGTTCCGTACGACCCCCTCCACATCGGTGTTCCCGGCCACGCAGGTGACCGCGCGCAGGTCGAGCCCCGGATGGCGGACGGCCAGCAGCAGGGCCAGTGCGTCGTCGATGCCGGTGTCGCAGTCGATGATCACCGGGATGGGCTGCCGGCCGGTGTCGGTCGTCACGGCGGGGCTCCTCGGGCTCTGTGGGGGGGTGGTTCCGGTGTTCCGGTGACCCTACGCGGCCTCGCGCGCCTTCCCGCTGCTCGGGCCCACCGCTCGGGGACGCGCACCCGGACCCGGCCGACGGGCCACCGCGGTGGCTCCGCGCCGGGGACCCGGCCGGAGCGGCGACCGTCCCGCGGACGGCCGCCCGCAGGTGTACGTCCCGCAGATGTACGTCCCGCGGACGCCCGCCCCGCAGGTGTACGTCCCACAGGTGTACGAATCCCGCAGGCGACAAGTCCCGGCAGGCGGACGTCCATCGGGTCGCCTCCCCGCCGGACATGCGCCAGGGCGCCGCCCACCGCCTCCCGTACGCCGGCCACCACCGGGTACGGGACCCTCGGCACCCTCGGCACCCTCCGGGCCGCCCGGACGCGGGCGCGCGCGTCTCACCCGGACGGCCCCGCGCGCTGGTGGCGAGGTGGGGGTGGTGGTGCCGTGGAGGGTGCGACCGGTCCTGCACGGCGCCGGTCACCCCGCCCGCCAGGAGGCCACCCCCGATGCAGCACGCCCCCGCCGCACGACCCCTGCTCGCCTCCGCGCTGTCGGCGGCGCTGGCGCTGACGGCGGCGGCCTGTTCCAACGGCGGGCGGGCGGCGGACCGGCCGGCCGGCACCACGTCGGCGACCGCGCAGTCCCCGGCGGCGCTCCCGTCACCCGCCGTGCCGCCCGCCCTCACCCGGGAGCAGGCGCGGGCGGCCCTGATCACGGAGGCCGACCTGGGGGAGACGTGGGAGCCGACGCGGGGTGCCGCGACCTGGCGGGACGAGGTGCTCAAGGCCACCGCCGAACATCCCGACTGCGGGCGGCTCCTGGACGTCCTCTACACCGAGGAGCTCTTCGGTGCCGCCACCGCCCCCCGTGCCTCGGTCGCCCTGGACGACGCGGCCGGCGGGGCCCAGCTGCACTTCCGGATCACCTCGCACCGCGCGGCCGGCATCGACAGGACGCTGGCCTGGCTCGCGACGCTGCCGGACACGTGCGGGCGGTTCACGGCCCGGACCGCCAACGGCGCCACCCGGGACGCCCGGGTCACCGGCCTGGCGCTCCCGGAGGCGGGGGACGCGCGGCAGGGCCTGAGGGTGACGGTGAGCGCCGAGGGTGCCGAGGGTGCCGTCCTCACCGTGGACCTCGTCGCCGTACGGGTCGGCGACGACGCGATCAGCCTCACCAACGGCGGCCCCGGCGAACCGGCCGACGACGCCACCCGGGCAGCCGTCGGGGTCGGGACGGAGCGGCTGGTGGAGATCCGGCGGCAGGGGCGGGCACAGGTCTAGCGAGGAAGGGTTCCCGGGCGGCGAGCCGGACGATCACGCCATCGGCCGGTCCGCCCGATGGCCGGGTCCCCGTTGGTGGGCTGTGTGCCGTTCAGTGGCCGATGCCGTCCAGTTCGGCCACGTCCTCGTCCGAGAGGGAGAGACCGGCGCCTGCGATGTTCTCGCGCAGGTGGGCGGTGGACGAAGTACCGGGGATGAGCAGGATGTTCGGCGAGCGCTGCATCAGCCAGGCCAGCGCGACCGACATCGGCGTCGCCCCCAGTCGGTTCGCGACCTGCGAGAGGGCCTCGGACTGCAGCGGCGTGAAGCCCCCCAGGGGGAAGAACGGCACGTAGGCGATGCCGTCGGCGGCGAGGTGGTCCACGAGGTCGTCGTCGTGGCGGTGGGCGAGGTTGTACATGTTCTGCACGCACACGATCGGCGCGACGCCGCGCGCCTCGGCGACCTGCTCGCCGGTGACGTTGCTGACGCCGAGGTGGCGGATCAGGCCCTCGTTCTGGAGGTCGACGAGCGTCTCGAGCGCTTCGGTGATCGAGCCGGGCTGCGGGCCCTGAGCATCGCCCATACGCATGTTGACCAGGTCGAGGGTCTCGACGCCGAGGGATTCGAGGTTCTCGTGGACCTGCTTGCGCAGGTCTTCGGGGCGCCGGGCCGTGGGCCAGCCGCCCTGCGCGTCGCGGGTCGCACCCACCTTGGTGGCGATGAACAGCGACTCCGGGTAGGGGTGCAGTGCCTCACGGATCAGCTCATTGGTGATGCGCGGTCCGTAGGCGCCGCTGGTGTCGATGTGGGTGATCCCGTGGCTGACCGCCTCGCGCAGCACGGCCAGGGCACCGTCGTGGTCGGCGGGCGGTCCCATGACCCACGGGCCGGCGAGCTGCATCGCGCCGTAACCGAACCGGGTGACGGCTGAGTCGCCCAGCGTCCAGGTTCCGCCGGGGAGGGGTGTGGAGGGCGTGTCCATCGCGGTGCCTTTCCCTTCGTGACAGGGGTGGTGTCTCCAGCCCCTTTGCACCAGCATGGGAGAGCAGCTTCCTGCGGGGAAGTAGGCACCTTGAAGTGCGTAACCACCCAGAAGGGGAGAGGCGAGGTCAGCGACCATGAAGGCCGACAAGAAGGCGCAGGCGAAGGCGGAGTACAACGCGTTCCTGGCCGTGTGCCCCAGCCGTCAGCTCCTCGACCGGATCTCGGACAAATGGGTCGTCCTGATCCTGTGCGCACTGGGCGGTGACACACCCGAACAGCCCGGCGCGTCGCACGCCCCCAAGGCGATGCGCTACTCCGAACTGGCCCGGCTGCTGGCCGGCGTCAGCCAGAAGATGCTGACCCAGAACCTACGGGCTCTCGAACGCGACGGCTTGCTCATCCGCACGGTGACACCCACGGTCCCCGTCACCGTCACGTACGAGCTGACCGACCTCGGCCTCTCGCTCCATCACCTGACACGCGGACTCAGACAGTGGGCCCAGACCCACATGGATCAAGTCATCACCCATCGCGAGAGCCACGACGCACGAGCTTCCCAGGCGTGAACGGCGTTCCTGGCGTGGACAGCGTTCTCCAGGTCGAGCCCTTGTTTCGAGCCCTTGTTCTCCGGACCGGCCGCCACGGCCGGAACGCCAGGTGGACGATCCGGACGAAACGGCCTAGTGGTCGCGGTCGAGGCGTCGGCGGTGGGTGAGTACGTCGCGCGCCACGTCGTGGGCGGTGCGGTCGCGGGCGAACGCGTCGGCACGCAGGCGGGCCAGGGCCTCATCGGCGCCGACCCCCAGCTGGGCCATGATCATGCCGACGGCCTGGTAGACCTCGTCGTGGTCACCGGCCAGCTCGTCCAGCCAGGCCTCCTCCCCGCGCGGCAGCGCCATCAGCGCCACCGTCATGACGCCGGCCACGAGCCGCGCCACGTGCAACTGCGGGCCGGTCAGCCGGCCGGGGGTGTCCCGGTAGAGGTCGAGCGTGCCCAGGCAGACGGCGTCGCTGCCCAGCGGCAGCGCGTAGACCGCCCGTACGCCGACGGCCGTCGCCTGCTGGGCAAAGACGGGCCAGCGGCCGGCGTCCGCACCGGCGGTCAGGTCGCAGGCGAGCACCGGCGCACCCGACTCGGCGGCGCTCACACAGGGGCCGTCACCCAGAGTGGCCTGGATCTCCGCCAGGTAGGACGCCCGGTCACCGCTGGCACACAGCCGTACCGGCACGCCGTCGCCGCGCAGCGACGCGCTCGCCCCGGTCACCGGCAGCAGCCGGACGGCCGCCCCGCACAGCCGTCCCGGCACCTCGCCCGGCGGGGCGTCCCGCACCTCCCCGGCGATCACCTCGGCGGCGCGTGCCCCCTCGGAGGACCGTCCGGGTTCCTCGCTGGGCCGCACGCGCACCGCCTCCTTCGCTCACGCGGCCGGAGGCTCGACTACCCGTGCCGGACCAGGGGAAACCCGGGCGTTCCGCAGGTGGTGGACGAGGGATCAGCGCTTCTCGTACGGGTTCGCGGGCTGCGTCACCCGCCGTACGTCCGTCGCGTCGAGGACCGGTGGCCAGGCCGCCTCCGAGCCGAGCCCGCCCTCCGGGTGCCAGGTGCCGGTGACCGTGACCCACGTGTCGACGGGCGGAGCGCCGGCCCCGCGGATCTCGGCCTTGCCGGCGGTGGCGTCGGCGGCGCAGCAGGAGACCTGGAGCCGGGTGACGTACCAGGTCCCGTCGTCACCGCGGGTGACGAAGCCGGTCAGGCGTACGGTACGGCCGGTCAGTGACCGTTCGCTGTCGTAGATCGCGCGGGAGCCGAACTCGGCGAGGGTCAGCTCCACCGGGTCCCCGGACGGCAGCGCCGGGAAGGCGCCGACGCCCTGGGCCGCACGCTGCGCCGCCTCGCGTTCCGCGCTGTAGGAGCCGAGCGCGGGCGGCGGGAACAGCAGCAGGGCGAGGGCGGGCAGGGTGAGGAGCCAGGCGACGCGCGGGCCGGCCGGGCCGTGGCTGTGACCGTGGCCGTCCGCCTCCTCCGATCCGTGGCCGCGGCCGTGGCCACGGACGTCCGCCTCCCCGGAGCCGCGGCCGTGGACGTCCGGGTCCTCGCCGTCGCGGTACTCGTCGCGGTCGCGGTACTCCTCGCCGTGCCGGGTGAGGGCCGTCGCCGCCGCGAGCAGCACCAGCACCGCTCCGGACACGATCAGGTACGGCCGCAGCCCCGGCTGCACGTACCGCAGGTAGAGGTCGCCGAAGAGCGAGATGCGCAGCACCGCCGCGCCGGTCAGTGCGAGGAGGACGGCCGGTCCGTAACGGCTCACAGCAGCCACCACCCCACCAGCACGCTGCTCGCCACGGCCACCACCCAGGTCACCGACGCGAAGCGGACCGCGAAGGCCCGGCCGAAGGTCCCGGTCTGCAGCGCGATCAGCTTCAGGTCGACCATCGGGCCCACCACCATGAACGCCAGCCGCGCGGTCGGTGAGAACCCGCTCAGCGAGGCGGCGACGAACGCGTCCGCCTCGCTGCACACGCACAGCAGCACCGCGAGGACCGCGAGCAGCAGCACGGACAGCCAGGCCGAGTCGGTGAAGACGTCCAGCACGGACCGGGGGACGGCGATGTTGAAGGCGGCCGCCGCGCCCGCGCCGACGACCAGGAAACCGCCCGCGTGCAGGAAGTCGTGCCGCAGTCCGGTCACGAAGCCGGTCCAGCCGTACGACGACGCACCGGGTGCCGTACGGCTCTTCGGCAGCCGCAGCCACTCGTCCTTCCCGAACCGGACCCACAGCCAGCCCATCACCACCGCCGCCGTGAGGGAGGCGACCAGGCGCGCGGCGACCATGGCGGGCTGCCCGGGGAACGCGATCGACGTGGCGACCAGCACCACCGGGTTGATCGCGGGCGCCGACAGCAGGAAGGCGAGGGCCGCCGCCGGGGCCACCCCGCGCCGCATCAGGCTCCCGGCCACCGGCACCGACGCGCACTCGCAGCCGGGCAGCACCACCCCCGCCGCACCGGCGACGGGCACGGCGAGGGCCTGGTTGCGGGGCAGGAGGCGGCTGAAGACGCGCTCCGGCACGAACGCCCCGATCGCCGCGGAGACGACCGTGCCGAGCAGCAGGAAGGGCACGCCCTGGACGACGACGGCGGTGAACACCGTCCACCAGGCCGCCACCGGGGGCGTGTAGAGGTCGAGGGCGAGGGTCGGGCCCAGCACCGAGGCCACGGTCACGATGGCGAGCAGCGCGGCGCCGCCGAGCACCGCGTACACCAGCGCACGCACGGTGAGCCGCACACCGTCGGCCACCGTCCGGCCGGTCACTGTCCGCTGGTCGTCCACGTGCCTCGTCCCGCTCGTCCCTGTCCCCCCGGCGACACGCTGACCGGCGCCGCTGTGCACCGCCCAGGATTCCCTACAGCGGCGGCTGTGCGGGCGCCGGGCCCAGGGTGGTCGTGCCGGGTGCCGTGCGGTGCCCGAGGCCGGTGCGGTAGGCGTCGAGGGCCGCCTCCACGCGGCCGGTGCGGCGCAGCAGGTCGCCCAGGAGCCGGCACAGGTCGGCCAGGTCGCCCGCGGCCCCGGCCCGCTCCAGCAGGCTCAGGGCGCGGACGTAGTGCTCCTCGGCGGCCTCGGTGTCCCGGGCGTCCTCGGCGATGATGCCGAGGAGCCGGTGCGCGCCCGCCGCGTGCACGGCGCCGCGTTCGGAGGAGAGGTCGTCCAGGATCCCGTGCAGCAGTTCGGCGGCCTCCCCGGACTTGCCGCGCCGGTGCAGTACGTCGGCCAGCTCGACGGCGACCTGGCTGCTGTAGAGGGCGGCGCGGGTGGCGGAGAGCATGCCGAGTGCCTCCCGCATCTCCTCCTCGGCGCGCGGGAGTTCACCGTTCTGGGCACAGACGTAGCCGCGCATCCAGTGGCAGTTGGCCAGTTCGGTGCGGAGCTGGAGCGTGCGGTAGAGCTCGGCCGCCCTGGCGAGCGAGGCGTCGGCCTCGGCGAGGCGGCCGTCGGCGAGCAGGGTGCGGGCGACGGAGCGGTGCATGCGGGCCACCAGGGCGGGGTCGCCGGCGCTGGGGGCGAGGGAGAGGGCGAGTTCGGCGGCCTGGGCGGCGCGCGCGTGCGCGCCCATGTCCATGTACGGGCCGATGGCGCTGGCGTAGAGCAGCAGCAGCGCGTCGGGGTCGTGCAGGCCGCCGCGGTTCAGCTCGTCGAGGGTGGACTCGAGGAGGTAGACGGCGTACCGGAGTTCACCGGCGAGGTAGTGGGCGAGGGCGCGTCCGCGCAGGGCGGGGACGCGGGCGGGCAGCGGGGCGCCGGCCTCGGTGAGGCACTCCTCGGCCTGTTCGAAGTACCGTCGGCCGGCGATCAGTTCACCGGTCTCCACCGCGCACTCCCCGAGGCCGAGCAGCGCGGCGGCCCGCTCCTCGGGCAGCTCGTACGCCTCGGCCTCGGCGAGCAGCTCGGCGTACTGTCCGGCCGCCTGTTCGGCGCCCTCGGTGGCGAGCGTGCGCCGCGCCTCGGTGAGCCTGAGCCGCAGGTCGGTGGCGAGCCGTGCCGGGCGGCCGGTGGCCAGCTCCTCGTAGCCGACGCCGAGCCGCTCGGCGAGATGCCGCAGTGCCTCGTCGGAGGGGCGGACGCGGCCGGCCTCGAGGGTGGAGATGTAGGCGGGTGTGTACGCCGGTTCCGCGAGCTGGCGCTGGGTCATGCCGCGTTCGGCCCGCAGCCGCTGTACCCGGCGTCCGATCGTCCCCGGGTCGTCCCGGTCGTCACGGTCCCCCACTGCCGACTCCCCCTGTGGCTCTTGCCGTTCGACTCGGACGGCTCTAGGTTAAACCGCGGATTAAGCGTGCTTAACAGCGCTTGGCGCAATCCCCGATCCGCAGAGGACGCCGTGCCCGGACGCACCCGCACCGCCGAACGTTACGCCAGAGCCCTCGCCGCCGCCGTCGCCGCCGTGGCCTGCCTGCTGCTGGCCGCGAACGCGGGACCGACGGACACGGCACACACCCCGGCACCGGCATCCCCGCTGGCACCGGCACCGGCGCCGGCGGGCGGCACCACCCCGGTCGTGGGCTCACTGGCCACGACGGACCGCTAGCGGCACGCGCGCCGGCAACGAGCCGGCCGAGCGGGCGAAGCGGCCCTGCGCCGGCGAAGTGGGCATGCGCCGGCGAAACGGCCACGCGCGGACGAGGTGACCGCGTGCGAGCGAAGCGGCCCCGTACGAGCGAGCAGCCGCGGGTGAGCGAGCAGCCGCGTGCGAGCGAGCAGCCGCGTGCGAGCGAGACGAACGGCGGCGGCCCCGGAGCAGGACCGTCTCAGCCCTGGGTCTGCAACCGGCTCAGTTCCCGCTGCACGTGGTCCAGCGCGCCCTCGCGCGGTCCGGGCACCCGGCCGCGCAACGCGACGAGTGCCGCGCCCAGTTCCCGGGCCGCCCCGGCGTCGCGGACCTGCCCCCACTGGTGGTGGGCCCGGTCGACGGCCGCCTCCACCGCGGGTGCCTGCGGCGGCTGTCCGGCGACCAGCCGGGTCTCGGCCACCGCCAGCCAGGCCCGGCAGCTGCGCGCCGGGTCCCCCGCGAACATCGCCAGGTCCGCCCGGACCTCCGTCCAGTGCAGCGCGTCCTCGGAGGCGGGCCCGTGTGCCTGGGCGGCGGCCCGCTCGTGCCGGGCGGCGAGCTCGTCGGCGTCCGCGTGCCGCCCGGCCTGCACGGCGGCGGCGATGACCGCGTGCGGGTCGCCCGCCGCCGGCCCGGGCTCCGTGAGCACCAGGTCCGCGCCGGCCGGCCCGCCGCTCCCCGCGCCCTCGGCCGCGCCGCGGGCCAGCGCCTGCTCGTGCAGCTGGTCCGGCGGCGGACGGTGCCCGCTGCGCAGGATCGTCGCGACGGCCCGCATGTACGACGGGGTGGCCACCCTCCGCCGCGCGGGCGGCGGCGCGATGCGCCCGTAGACGGCGTTGTTGCGCCCGCAGTCCAGCGGGTTCTCCCGCAGCCACTGCCAGGTCTCCTGGTCGGCGTGCAGGTCGAGCAGGAGCGTCGTCGCGCCGCTCGGCCGCAGCCGCAGCTCCTCGCGGAGCCAGTGCCAGGGCAGGGCGGTGTAGCGGACGGTCGCCGGTGTGGTGCGGGCCAGCGCCAGGTGCGGCAGGCGCTGGCGCCGGTCCAGCTGGAGCTGGCCGGTGACGTAGACGGTCAGCGGGCCGGGCGCCGCCGCGGCGGCCCGCAGCCGGGTGAGGACGGCCTGCGGCTCCAGCGGGTCGGCGAGCTCGACCACGTTCGCGGTGTCGGTGCCGGAGAGCACGGCGGGCGGCACGGCCGCGAGCACGGGGAGCACGGAGGCCGCGTCCACCAGGCCCCCCTTGCCCACGGGCGACGCCGCGAGCAGCAGCACGGTTCCGGGCATGTCCCTCCCCCTGTCGATCACGTACGGCAGCACCGTAACCGGTGCGGCTGCGAAGCGGGGCACTCAGCCGTCCGCGGGCACCCCCCGCCGCCGTACCGCGAAGACCGTGGTGTCGTCGACGAGCCGCCCCCGGCAGTGCCGCAGCGTGCCGTCCCGTACGAGCGCCACCAGCCGCGACGGCGCGGCGTTCGAGGGGTCGGCGGCGACGGCGCGGGCGATCTCCTCGGCGTGCCGGTAGAAGCATCCGCCGGGATCGCGGGCCTCGGTGACCCCGTCGCTGACCAGCAGCAGCGTCTCGTCCGCGGCGAGGGCCGGCCGGCACACCGGCGGCACCGGCGAGCCGGCGACGAGGTCGCTCATGCCCAGCGGCAGTCCGCCGACGGCCGGCAGGGCCCGTACGCCTGCGGGACCGACCGCCAGCGGGGGTTCGTGGCCGAAGACGACGGCGTCCACCACGTCGGGCAGGTCGTCCGAGAACCCGATCAGCACGGCGGTGGCGAACCGGTCGCCGTCGGACCGGCCGAGGGCCGCGGTCCGCGCACGGTGGCGCCGCATACGGATCTCCAGGCGCTCGGCGACCGTCGCGAGGTCCGGCTCGTGGTAGGCGGTCTCGCGGAAGGTGCCGAGCAGCGCGGCGGCCGTGTCCACCGCGCCCAGCCCCTTGCCCTGCACGTCGCCGACGAGGACACGGGTGCCGTGCGGGCCGGGCTGGATGTCGTAGAAGTCGCCGCCGACACGGGCCTCGGTGTCCGCGGAGAGGTAGACGGCGGCGTGGTCGAGGCCGCCGAAGCCCACCGGGAGCGGGCGCAGCACGGTGCGGCGGGTGGCGTCGGCGATGTCCCGCATGTGCAGCATGCGCTGCTCGCCGCCGACCCGGACGGCGGCGGCGACCACGGCGATGGCCCCGCCGAGGGTGACGAGGACCAGGCCGGGCAGACCGGTCTCGTCGCGGTGCTGCCAGACGGTGTCGGCGAAGACGTAGACGACGACGGCGACCACCGCGAACACGGCCGTGGCCCGCACCCCGCAGATCGCGGCGGCCACGCCGGGCACGAGCACCGTCCAGGAGATGATCTCGAACGCGCCGGTGGTGATGTCGGCCGCGGCGATACCGACGAGCAGGAGCAGCGGGAACGCCCAGGCGACGCTGTGGCCGCGGACGCTGAGCAGTTCGTGCCGGGACACGACGTCGCCCCGGCCGGCGGCCTGGACGAGCCGGCCGATCAGCCGCCACCGGCCGCGCACCGGCCTGCGGTCGCGACCCCTCACGGAGCCAGCGAAACACGCGCCCCCACGGCCCGCATCCTGACTTGCCGGTCCGCCTGCCCAGGTGTGCCCTGGTAGTCGGGGGCGAGGCGAGAGGAGTGCGCTCATGGCTCACGCGGTACCGGCACGCGGCACATCCACCGGAACGTCCCCCGGGACGTCCCCCGGGACGGGCACGCGCGGCCCGCGTACGAGGACACCCGACGTCTTCAGCGCGCGGACCCACCGGGTGGCGCGGTGGGCGGGGCCCGTCGCGACCGGGCTGGTCTACGGCTACTGGGCCGCGTCCATCCGCCGTTACGGCGGCCCCATCACCGGTCGGAACCTGCTGTTCGGCTTCCTGGCCGTGCTCGCGTTCGTCGTGCTCTACGCCGCGGTGCGGGCCGTGGCCCGGCGGCTGCCGCGCGAAGGCCACGCGGCATTGTGGGGCGCTTTCGCGGGCAGCGCGCTGGGCTTCCTGTACGCGCAGAGCGGGGTGGCCATGTTCACGTGCGTCCTCGTGTCCCTGCTGGTCGCGGCGGCGGTCTTCGGGGCGCTGTTCTACCGCTACTACACCCACGAGGACGCGCGGGGGCACCGCGTCACCTGACGGCCCGCGCCGTCACCCGTCCGGGTTCTGGTCCAGGTCCAGGTCCTGGACCGGGAGCAGGAGCGGGAGCGGGTGGCGCCCGCCCGCCCGCGCCCCGGGGCCGGGCCGGGCGCACGTTCGGCCCGTCCCGGTGGGCCGTATGCAGTCACGCCGGTCGCCCGGGCCGTCGCCGGCGCCTTCTCTGGGAGGGTGTCCCCACGTTTCCGGAGCGCCCTGTCGGCCGTCCTGATCGTCCTCGCCTGCCTGGCCGTACCGTGCGGCGTGCCGGCGGGCTGGGCGGCGTACGGGCTGACCGACACTGGACGGTACGTCGCCGCCATGGCGCCGCTCGCCGATGACCCCGCCGTACGGGACGCGGTCGCCGACGCGGCCGCGGACGCGGTGGGCGACGGGGTCGCGGACGAGGTCGCGGCCGGCCCCCTGAACGGCACCGTGCGGCTCTTCGCGCAGGACGCGGCACGGTCGTTCACCCGGACCGACGCCTTCCGCGAGGGCTGGGACGCGGCCAACCGCACCGTCCACGACGCCGTGCTGCGCGCCCTGCGGGACGACCGGGCGGACGGCCGCGCGGTCACCGTCGACCTGGCCCCGGTCGCCGACCGCGTCAAGGACCGGCTCGCCGAGGACGACGTGCCGTTCGCGCGGCGCATCCCGGTCCGGCACATCACGGTCACCGTGCTCCCGGCCCACGAGGCGGACCGGCTCAGGAAGGGCTACCACGTGCTCGACGTCGCCGCCTTCTGGCTGCCGGTCGCCGCCGTCGTCTTCGCGGTCACCGGCATCGCCGTCGCCGCCTGCCGCCGGCGCGCCGTCACCGCCGCCGGAGTCGGCACCGCCCTCGGCGGGGCGCTGCTCGCCCTCTCCGTCGTGGTGGGCCGCCGGCTCACCGTCGCCGAACTCCCCGACGCGGTGGAGGGCGCGGTGGACGGACCGGCCGCGGGCGCCGTCTACGACGCCCTCACCGGGACCCTGCGCACGGCCTCCTGGCTGCTGGTCGTCCTCGGCCTCACGGTCGCCCTGGCCTCCTGGCTCACCGGCCGGTACGGACATCTGCTGCGCCGCCGCCGGGCACCCGCGGGCACCCCCGTCGCCCCGGCACCGCCCCGGCCGCCGCGGCCCCGCCTCTGAGCCGACCGCCTCGGGCCCCGCCCCGACCCGGTGCGGCGGGCCCCGCCCCCGGGCCGCCCGAGGCCGGTAAAGCCTTGGCCGGGCTCGCGGCCGGGCGGCTAGGGTCACCGACCATGCCCAAGACGACGACCCTGTGGCGTCCCACCGGTCCCGAGGAGCTGGCCCTGGTCGAGGCCTCCGGCTGGACGGCGTGGCCACCCCGCCTGCCCGAGCAGCCGATCTTCTACCCGGTCCTCGACGAGGACTACGCCGTCCGCATCGCCCGCGACTGGAACGTCCCCGCGTCCGGCTCGGGCTACGTCACCCGCTTCGAGGTCGACACCGGGTTCCTGGAGCGCTACCCGGTACGCCGGGCCGGCGGCGAGACGATCCTGGAGCTGTGGGTTCCGGCGGAGGAGCTGGACGAGTTCAACGGGCACATCGTGGGGCGCATCGAGGTGGTTCGGGAGTTCCACGCGCGGGCGTAGGACGTGTGCGCAACTTCCTGCCCCCGACTCCCGTCTTTGAGGGAGGATTCGGGCACCGCAGAGGCAGTGAGCGCAGAGGCAGGCAACGCACCCGCGAGTGGAAGGCCGGGACTTGGACACCGACACGGCGACCGGTGAGTGGACCGACTCCCGCGAACGGCCGGCGGCCCGCCGCACCGGGCGGCGGTTCGGGGCATGGTGCGCGGGACTGCTGTTCGCCGGGGTGAGCGTGGTCGTCGGCTGCCGCGCCGCCGACAGCGACGGCATCACACCCGTACCGCAGCTGCTCGCCTTCCTGCCCTGGCTGCTCGTGCCGACCGGCGCCGCTCTGCTGCTGTCGCTGCTCGCCCGGTGGTGGACCGGCGCCGTGTGGGGGGTGGCGCTGCTCGGGCTGCTGGCGTGGTTCATCGAGCCGTACGGCAAGACGGGCGACCCCGTCGGGCTGCCCGTCGCCGGGCTGCGGGTGCTGACCTCGAACGTCGAGTTCGGCCAGGGCACCGGCGAGCTGATCTCCGCCGTGCGGCGCGAGAAACCCGACCTCGTGTTCGTACAGGAGTGCGAATACACGTGCGACGCGGCGCTGCGGCGCGACCTCGCCGCCGACTACCCCCACCGGCAGGCCGTCGAGGGCGGCGGCTCCGAGGGGTCCGTCATCCTGAGCACGTTCCCGCTCGAGCCCACCTCCGGTGTCCCCGGCACCATGGGCATGCCCGGCGCCGTCGCCGACGTGCGCGGTCACGCCGTACGGCTCCAGCTCGCCCACCCGATGCCGCCGCTGCCGGACCAGGTGGGCCTGTGGCGCGAGGAGCTGGACGCCCTGCGCGACGTCGCCGCCGCCGAGGCCGGGGAGAACGGGACCCCCACCGTCCTCGCCGGCGACTTCAACGCCTCCCAGGACCACGCCGCCTTCCGCCGCATCCTCGACACGGGGCTGCGCGACGCGGCCCGGCTGGCCGGGGCCGACCGGACGGCCACCTGGCCCGCCCGGACCGCCCCGGCGTTCGGCGTGCAGATCGACCACGTCCTGGTGTCGGAGGACTTCACCGCACGCCGCGCCCGGTTCCTGGACCTGGCCGACACCGACCACCGCGCCCTGGTCGTCGACCTCACGCTCCACAGGGCCGGCTGACACCGGCCCCGCCCGGAGAGGCGCCTCAGACGCCGATGTCGCGGCCGTCCGCGCGCCACACCGCCACGACCGACGGGCGCACGATCTTCCCGGGCCCGTCGGGCCAGCTGCTGGCCGGCTTCTCCACGGAGGCGCCGTCGACCTCACCCGGGTGCTGCACGGCGACCAGCACGCGCCGGTCCTGGATGAGCGGGCCGCAGGTCTCCGCGCCGTTCGGCACGGTCAGGAACTGCTTCAGCTCACCGCGCCGGTCACCCTTCGTCGCGACGCCGAAGAGGCCGTCGTGCGAGCCGAGCGCGTTGCCGTCGGTGGACAGCCACAGGTTGCCGTGGTCGTCGAAGGCGATGTTGTCGGGGCAGGAGATCGGGCTGACGCGGTCCTTCGGGAAGCCCGCGAAGTAGGTCGCCGGGTCCTCCGGGTCACCGGCGACCAGGAACAGCGACCAGGCGAAGCTGGTGGCGTCGGCCCGGTTCCAGCGCTCGGTCAGCTCCAGGACGTGGCCGTGCTTGTTGGCGTTGCGCGGGTTGGCCTCGTCCGCCTTGGCGTTGGAGCCGACGCCGCGGTTGGAGTTGTTGGTGAGGGCGACGTACACCTTGCCGGTCGTCGGCGACGGCTCGATGTCCTCGGGCCGGTCCATCTTGGTGGCGCCGACCTTGTCACCGGCGAGCCGCGTGAAGACGCAGACCTCCTCGGCGGTCATGCCGTCGACGTGCGAGACGGCGCCGTCCTCGGTGGCGGTGACCAGCGGGATCCAGCGGCCGCTGCCGTCGAACTCGCCATCGCTCGGCAGCGTGCCCGTGCCGTCGATCTCGATCGCCGGGGAGTCGCCGCTGAGCTTGGCGACGTAGAGGGTGCCCTCGTCGAGCAGCGACAGGTTGTGCTCGCGCGCCCAGCGGGAGTTCCCCTGCCGCATCCGCTTGCTGCCGACGAACTTGTAGAAGTAGTCGAACCGCTCGTCGTCGCCGGTGTAGACGACCGGGCGCCCGTCGCGGGTCAGCCGCACGGTCGCGGCCTCGTGCTTGAAGCGGCCGAGCAGGGTGTGCTTGCGGGGCGTGGAGTCCTGGTCGTACGGGTCGAGCTCGACGACGTACCCGAAGCGGTGCACCTCGTTCGGCTCCTGGGCGACGTCGAAACGCTTGTCGAACCGCTCCCACTTGCGCTCGGTGGCGCCGGTGCCGATGCCGTAGCGCTTGTCGGTGGCCCGGCTGCTGTTGGCGAAGTACTGGTTGAAGTTCTCCTCGCCGTGCAGCGTCGTGCCCCACGGGGTGGTGCCGCCGGCGCAGTTGTTGAGGGTGCCGAGCACCTTGCGGCCGGTCCGGTCGGCGGAGGTCTTCACCAGGTCGGAACCGGCGGCGGGCCCGGTCAGGCGGAACTCGGTGGTGGCGGTGATGCGGCGGTTGAGGCGGTGCCGGGAGACGGGCGTCAGCTTGCCGCTCCGGCGCTCCTCCTCCACCACCACGGCGGACAGCCCGTGCGCGGCCCAGGCGATCTCGACCTGCTCGCGGGTCGGGTTGTCGGGGTCGTAGCCGCGGAACATGAGCACCTCGTCGGTGTACTCGTGGTTGGCGACGAGGATCTGCCGGCCGCGCTCACCGCGCAGCGGCAGCAGTGCGAGGAAGTCGTTGTTGTAGCCGAACTGACCGGCCTGGGCCCTGGCGGTCTGGTTCTCCGGGTCGAAGGCGGGCGCCCCGCGCAGGATGGGCTCACCCCAGCGGATCACGACGTCCTGCCGGTACCCCTCGGGGACGGTGACGGCGTCGTCGGTGTTGGGCGCGACGGGCGTGAACCGCAGCCCGCGGGCGCCCTTCGACGCGGACGGTTTCCCGTGCCCGTGCCCGTGGCCCCTGCCGGCGGCCGGCGCGGCCTGCGCGGACGGGGCCCCCGCCACGCCCACGGCCCCGGCGCCCGCCGCGGCGACGGTGACGACGGCCGCGGCACGCATCATGGAGCGCCGGCTGAGCGCGCCGGCGATGACGTCGCCGACGTATTCGTTGGAGCTGGTGTTGGGCACCTCGTGGAAGCAGGCGTCACCACACCGGAAACGGCAGGTCATGGCGGACCGGCCGCCGGGATGCGAACCGGACGGCGTTCCGATCAACGGCAGCAGCTTGCGCACTGTGATTCTCCCCTGAGAAGCCCTTGGATGCCCTTGGTGTCAGCGCGACCGTAGGTGCACATACGTGCGGGAGACGGGCGCCACGGTGAACGACGGGTGAATCCACGGAAGCCGGAGGGGAATTAGCGCGGCGTCTCGATCCCTCCTTGACGCGCCCGTGCTTTCGTGGCAGACCCTGCACAAGATCACAAGTCGGGGCCGCTAACCTTACGTGTCCGTCCTGGCCAGGGATTGACGGGCATCAACTCACGCGAAGGGTTGCGCACATGGGCATTCTCACTCTCCTGCGGAACGCGTTCGGACGGTCACGCAAAGAACGGACCGCCCAGGCGGAGGGTGTGACGCAGGAGACGGCACCGCCGGCCATCGCGCCGGAGCCGAAGCTCCCGTCCCAGCCCACCGCACTCCCGGAGCCGGTCGAGGCTCCGGAGCGGACGGAGACCGCCGACCCCACGCCGAAGACGGCCCAGGTCCCCGAGCCCCGCACGGCGGCGGCCTCCCCCGACGAGCACGAACTCGTCAAGGCGGCCTTCGCCAACGTCACGGTCCCGAAACCGACGGAGTCCCCGGACGAGACCTCGGACCGGCGGCCCCCGAAGTCGGAGACACCACCGGAACCCCAGCCGGAATCCGCCCCCACCGTGGAATCCAAGGCCGAGCGCGAACCTGAGGCCGCCACCGAGCCCGAGACCGAGACCGCCACCGAGCCCGAGACCGCCGCCTCCAAGCCCGAGACCAAGCCCGAAGCCGAGCCCGAGGCCGAGCCCGAGGCCACCTCCAAGCCCGCGCCAGAAGCCGGCCCCGAGGCAGAGCCCGCCCCCAAGCCCGAAGCCGAAGCCGAAGCCGAGGAGACCCCGGCCGCCGAGACGGCGGAGACCGCCGAGCCCGAAGCCCTGGCAGAGCCGGCGACCCCCGCTCCCGCCCCCGAGCCCGCAGCAGCCGCCGACGGCATCGGCGAAGGCGAAGGAGCCCCACAGGGGCCGCCCGCACCCGACAACGAACCCGGCACGGGTGGTGCGGATGGGAGCACAGGCGCCGAAGGCGAAGCCGAGGCCGGGGCCGGGGCCGAACCGAACCACCCCCGGCCGGAGGCCCCCGCCGAGGCCCCGAAGCCGGCGACCACCGCCGCCCGCGTCCGCTCCCGCGCCCCCGGCCTCACCACCGCCTACAAGGCCGCCGCCACCGCCCTGAAGAAGCACGGCCTCACCGGCACCCGCGCCAAGGTCCACCTCGTCCTCGACCGCTCCGCCTCGATGCGCCCGTACTACAAGGACGGCTCCGCCCAGGCCCTCGCCGAGCAGACCCTCGCCCTCGCCGCCCACCTCGACCCGGAGGCCACGGTCCACGTCACGTTCTTCTCCACGGAGGTGGACGGCGCCGGCGATCTCACCCTCACCGACCACGAGAACAGGATCGACGAGCTGCACGGTGCCCTCGGCCGCATGGGCCGCACCAGCTACCACGCCGCCGTCGAGGCCGTCCTCGCCCACCACGGGAAGGAAGCCCCCGGCACCCCGGCCCTGGTGGTTTTCCAGACCGACGGCGCCCCCGACGCCAAGACCCCCGCCACCCGGTCCCTCGCCGACGCGGCGGCAAACCACCCGGACGTGCACTTCTCCTTCGTCGCGTTCGGCGACCCGGAGAACAAGGCCTTCGACTACCTCCGCAAGCTCAAGACGGGCAACGCGTCCCACTTCCTCGCCGGCGAGACCCCGAGGGAGCTCACCGACAAGGAGCTCTACGAGGGCGTCCTGGCCGCCTGGCGCCCGTAGAACACCCGGCACCGGAACAGCCCGACGGGGGGCGGACAGGGGAGGTCACCCCTGTCCGCCCCCCGAAACGCGTGTGAGCCGACCACCACCGGACCAGTAGGATTTCGACCATGGCGGCCACTGGAAACGAGAAGCAGGGGGCGAAGGCGTACTACGTCTCGACCCCCATCTACTACGTCAACGACGCTCCTCACCTGGGCCACGCCTATACGACCGTCGCAGGCGACGTGCTCTCCCGCTGGCACCGCCAGCGCGGCGAGAAGGTGTGGTACCTCACCGGCACGGACGAGCACGGTCAGAAGATCATGCGCACGGCCGAGGCCAACGGGGTCACCCCGCAGGCCTGGGCCGACAAGCTCGTCACCGAGGCCTGGAAGCCCCTGTGGGAGCACCTCGACATCGCGAACGACGACTTCATCCGCACCACGCAGAAGCGGCACACCGACCGCGTCCAGGAGTTCGTGCAGGACCTGTACGACAAGGACGAGATCTACAAGGGCGGCTACGAGGGCCCGTACTGCGTGGGCTGCGAGGAGTACAAGCTCCCCGGCGAGCTGCTCGACGGCGAGGGCGAGTACGCGGGCCAGAAGCTGTGCCCGATCCACAAGAAGCCGGTGGAGATCCTCAGCGAGGAGAACTACTTCTTCAAGCTGAGCGCGTACAGCGAGAAGCTGCTCGCCCACTACGAGGCCAACCCGGGCTTCATCCAGCCCGAGTCCGCGCGCAACGAGGTCGTGAACTTCGTCCGCCAGGGCCTCCAGGACCTCTCCATCTCCCGCTCGACCTTCGACTGGGGCGTGCCGGTCCCCTGGGACGACAAGCACGTCATCTACGTGTGGGTCGACGCCCTGCTGAACTACGCCACGGCGGTCGGCTACAACGAGAACCCGGAGAAGTTCGAGGCCACCTTCCCGGCCGACGTCCACCTGGTCGGCAAGGACATCCTCCGCTTCCACGCGATCATCTGGCCGGCCATGCTGATGGCGCAGGGCCTCCCGCTCCCCGGGAAGATCGCCGCGAACGGCTGGCTGATGGTCGGCGGTGAGAAGATGTCGAAATCCAACCTGACCGGCATCAAGCCGCAGGACCTGACCTCGCACTTCGGCGTGGACGCGTACCGCTGGTACTTCCTGCGCGCGATCGCGTTCGGCCAGGACGGCTCCTTCTCCTGGGAGGACTTCTCCGCCCGCTACACCAGCGAGCTGGCCAACGACTACGGCAACCTCGCGTCCCGCGTCGCGGCCATGGTCGGCAAGTACTTCGGCGGCGCGCTGCCGGCCTCGGCGGCCGACGGGGACGCGGAGAAGGCGATCCACGACGGCCTGGCCAAGGCCGTCGCGGAGGCCGACCGGAAGATCGGCGAGGAGCTGGACTTCCAGGGCGGCATCCTGGCCGTCTTCGACTTCGTGAAGCAGGTCAACGGCTACATCACCGAGCAGGAGCCCTGGAAGGTCGCCAAGGACGACTCGCCGGAGGGCAAGGCCCGCCTGGCGACGATCCTCTACACGGCCGCCGAGTCGCTCCGCGCGGTGGCGGTCCTCCTCAACCCGATCATGCCGGACACCTCCCAGAAGCTCTGGGACTCCCTGGGCGCCGAGGCGTCCCTGGGCGCCCTCGCGGCCCAGAAGGTCCAGGACGCGGCGGACTGGGGCCGGCTGCCCGCCGGTGCGACGGTCACCAAGGGCGCGGTGCTCTTCCCGCGTCTCGAGGAGAAGCCGACCGCGTAACACGCTCGCTACAGCACGGGGCCCGGGAGGGGCAGACCTTCTCCCGGGCCCTCTGCTTTGCGAAGATCGGACAAATAGCCAGCTCACGTGGGAGACCAGCCATGGCACTGTTCGGCAACGCACACAGCATCAACCCGGCCCAGGCGCAGCAGGACTACGCACGCCTGCTCGGCCACGGGGAGCAGATCCACGCCGCCTACCTGCTGATCCGCGACACCATCCTGCTCACCGACCGGCGCCTGATCCTGGTCGACAAGCAGGGCATCACCGGCAAGAAGACCGAGTACCACTCGATCCCGTACCGCAGCATCACGCACTTCTCGGTCGAGACGGCCGGTCACTTCGACCTCGACGCCGAACTGAAGATCTGGCTCTCGGGCTCCCCGACCCCCATCGAGAAGACCTTCACCAAGGGCGTCGACATCTACGAGGTCCAGGCGATCCTGACCCAGTTCGTGGCCCGCTGACGCGAGCACCGGGGCCAGAGCGAACAATTCTCCCGTCACCGAACGAGTGAATGCTCCGGCATATGCCGAGCGCTCCTGCCATGACCGCACTTAATTGGCACTCATGGTCAAAGCAACACACGAGGCCTCCCACCGGCTCTTCCAGGAGCACCCGGAGGCTCTCGCGCCCGTCTTCGAGGCACTGGGGCTTCCGCCGCCCTCGAAGGACGACTTCGACGAGCTCTCCCCCGACGCCACCGAGATCCGGCCGCTGGAGCGCCGTGTGGACACGGTGCTCAGGTTCGCGCCCGACATGGGGGAGAACTTCGTGCTCGCCCTCGAGTCACAGACCAAGAAGGACCCCGACAAGGCGAGGAGCTGGGCGTACTACGTCGCGTACCTGTGCGCGAAGTACGACCTGCCGGTCGTGCTGGTGGCGGTCTGCCGGGACCGTGCCACAGCGGCGTGGGCCACGGGGCCCTTCGAATGCGGCGTGGCCTCCTGGCCGACCCAGACCACCCGGCCGATCGTCCTGGGGCCCCAGACGGTCCCGGAAGTGACCGACGAGGTGGCGGTGGCCCGGCGCCCCGCCCTTGCGGTGCTCTCCGCCATCGTCCACAGCGAGAGCCGCCGCGCGCCCGCCATACTGGAAGCCGTCGCCCGCGGGCTGTTGTCCTTCGAGCCGGACATCACGAAGTACTGGTTCGAAATGGTGGAGGTCGGTCTGGAATCCACTCCGACCAGGGAGAATTGGAGAAAGCTGATGCAGGACGTCATCACCCACTTCCCGGGACACCGGACACTGTTCGAGGAGAAGTACCTCGAGGGCAGGGCCGAAGGAAAGGCCGAGGGCGAGGCCCGCGGTGAGGCCAAGGGCGTCCTGCGGGTACTGGAGGTGCGTGGCCTCGTGATCACTGACGCCGTCCGTGAGCGCATCCGCACGTGTTCCGACCTCACCCTCCTCAACGACTGGCTGGACCGCGCCGGCACAGTAGAGCGAGCGGAGGACCTGTTCGCCCCGGAGACGGGCCACCCGGAGCTCCCGGAGGACACCCCGTGAACCGAGACACCTCGGTGTCGAGCGCCTGGGCCAGGAGCTACGGGACAGGCTCAGTGGCCTTCACCACCCAGGCGGCCTGACTACAACGCGCCCCGCGCCCGGTGACAACCAGGCTCGGGGCATGCACGGTTGAGGAGTCAGGTCCCGGACGCGTACGTCACAAAGCCCGCCCACGCCTCCGGCGCCACCACGAGGCGGGGGCTCGCGTCGCGGTACTTGGAGTCGCGGACGTGGACGGTGCCGGGGGTGGCCGCCACCTCGACGCAGGAGTCGCCGTCGGGGCCGTCGCTGTAGCTGCTCTTGAACCACGCCAGTTCGGAGGCATCCCTGGCGGCGGGCTTGCGGATCATGTCTCTCCCAGCAGTTGCTCGATGAACGCCAGAGACTCCCCCGGTGGAAGAGCCTGGGCCCGGATGGTGCCATACCGCAGTTCAAGGATGCGAAGCTGCCTCGGATCATGCGTCGGGCGGCCACTGAACGCTCCGTCGGAGCGTCCCACCGCCGTGCCGTCCTCGAACTTGAGCACTTCGATCCGGCCGCTCATGCCGGGGTGTGGTCCACTGCCCATCGGCATCACCTGGAGGGTGACGCTGTTCATCTGTCCCACCTCCAGCAAGCGTTCGAACTGCTGTTGCCGCACCATTGTGCCCCCGACCCTGCGGCGAAGCGTCGCCTCTTCCAGGACGAAGCTCAGCGCGGGCGCGGGACAGCGGTCGTAGATGGCTCGGCGAGCCATACGGGCAGCCACCCGGCGCTCCAAGTCCTCCGGGGAGTAAGCCGGCTGCCACGACTCCAGCAGGGCACGCGCGTGCTCAGGAGTCTGCAACAGCCCAGGAATGCTGCTGCACACGTACACCCCGATCTCGACCGCCCGCGCCTCCATCTGAGCTAGATCCCGCACCCTCTTCGGGTACCGGACCTTCGCCACGTCCTCCTTCATGGCAGCGAGCAGCCCACCCGCCCCCAGCACCTCGTCGGCCATCTCCAGGTACTCCGGCCGGGGAATCCGCTTCCCGCCCTCGATCTTGTACACCAGATCCTCGCCGTACCCCACGGCCCTGCCGAACTCCCCGGCCCGCATCCCCACGGCCTCCCGGCGCAGCTTCAACTGCCGCCCCACGGTGGCGACCACCGCCACGCCCCACTCGTCGTCCGGTTCCACCTCCCACCCCGGCTCGTCAGCCTCGGTCCTGAGCCGCCGAACCTCACCGTCCACCGACATGCGCGCGCCCCTCCGTCGTACCGCCTCGTACCAGCCACGCCCTACCCGCACGCACCGCCCTGACAAGCCCGGACACCACCGGACAACCGCCAGACAGTGACCGTACGCAACGGCGTCATCACTCCTCACGGTACGCAGCTGCGGCCACTCTGAGTCACGTGAACCAGAAACTCGCCCAGCCCGGCGGACGCGTCCGCAACTTCAGCCTCCTGCTGTCCCCCACGCCCCGTGGCGCCCGTCTCGCCCGTCTGCTCGCCACCGAACAACTGCGCGCCTGGGGATTGCCGTTGGACCCGGCGGCACACATCGTCGCCGAACTGGCGAACAACGCCGCCACCCACGGACGCGTCCCGGGCCGGAACTTCCAGCTCCTGCTCTACATGGTCGGCGAGACCCTCCGCATCGAGGTCACGGACACGCGCGGTGACCGGCTGCCGTGCCTGCGTCCCACCGACCCCACCGCCCCCGCCGACGAGTCCGGTCGCGGCCTGGCTCTCGTGACGGCCCTCGCCGACCGCTGGGGAGTGGCCCCCGGCCTGCCGCCCCGCAAAACGGTCTGGGCCGAACTCGCCCTCCCGGCACAGGAAGTACCGGAACGCGACGGGGCGGGTTCCGGCCGCACCTGCGCCCCCTATGCACCACCAACTGGGGAGAAAGCACCCCACCAAGCCCCTCCCCTCCCTCCCGTCGGGCGCGGTCACTCTCGCGAGTGAATATGCCAACTTGGCTGGATTCGGGGCTGGTTGTCTGCCTTACGCTCAGCGGCGACACACCACCAGACATGCGACGGCCCCCGCCGGGAGTGGGATCCCAATGCGAGGGCCTGACCACCAAGGAAGAAGACGCTTCCCCGATGGCTGCCCAGCACCCTAACGCGCCCATGCCCGCCACGTCCGGAGCCCTGGACGAAGACCACCCCCACGAGCAGCCGTTCGCGGGTGTCGTCCACGACAACGTCCGCCACACCGAGAGCTTCACGGTGATCGGCAACCACCTGGCCCAGCACAAGGATCTGTCCCTGCTCGCCATCGGGCTCGCCTGCTACATCCAGTCCGTGCGCCAGGGCACCTCCGTCGACATCAAGACCCTCGCCGCCCGCTTCCCCGAGGGCCCCACCCGCATCGCTGCCGGACTGCGCGAGCTGGAGAAGCACGGCTACCTGCAACGCACGTGTACGCGCACGTCCACCGGCCGGATCGTCACCCGCACGGTCTCCTGCAACAGGCCCGGACACAGCAGCGGCGGCGCACGGGAGGCGGCAACCCGCAGGCTCGCCCGGCGCGCGGCCCAGGAGAAGCCGCCGCGCAAGCGCCTCCCCGCCGTGCCCCAGCCGTCGTGTCCCGCCCCCGCCCTCCTCCAGACGGCCGTCGACGTCCTCACCGGCCTGCGCCGCCGCGACCCCCGCCTCCTCCTCTCCGCCACCGACGCCGAGCACCTCGCCCCGGGCGTCGCCGCCTGGCTGGAACGCGAGGTCGGCCCCACCGCCGTACGCCACGCGCTGACCGAGAACCTGCCGCTGGAGCCCCTGATCCGGCCCGCCGCCTTCCTCGCCCACCGCCTGGCCGCCCAGCTACCGCCCCCACCACCGTTCCGGCCCCCGGCCCCGCCGGCCGCCCACGAGTCCCGGCACCCCCTCCAGACCTGCGACGGCTGCGACCGCGCCTTCCGCGCCACGGACCCCGGCCGCTGCCGCGACTGCCGAACCGACCACCCGGAGGACGCCTAGCATGAAGGCGACGATCCTTGCCCGAGCCCGTGGGCACACACGACGAGGAGCGAGCGCCATGACCATCGCACCCGACAACGCGCAGCAGGGCGCCTCCCACCAATACCGGGCCATGCGCGACTTCGTTCAGTCCTCGGACGACACGCTCCCCGGCAAGTTCGAGGTCACCAAGGAAGGGATCGTCCACGACATGATGTCGCCCAGCGGTCGGCACGAGCTGACCACACTGCGGCTCCGGAAGCGCCTGGAAAAGGCGATGCCGGAAGGGATCGTGGCGCACACCGGTGAGCCGGACGTGGAGGACGAGCCCGAAGGCGTCATGCGGCGGCCCGATCTGATGGTGATCGCCGAGGATGACATGGACGTCGAGGGGTCGTTCGACCCCCGGTCGCTCATCGCTGCCGTCGAGGTCGTCTCCCGCTCCAACCCGGGCAACGACTGGGTGGGCAAAGTGCGCGACTATCCCTTGCTCGGCATCCCCGTTTACGCGGTCTTCGACCCCCGCACAGGCACCGGCGCCGTTTTCACGGACATCCACGCCACCCCGGACGGCCCTCGCTACGCCACCCGCAAGGACTTCGTCTACGGCGAGGACGTCACCATCGCCGACTGGACCATCTCGACCCAGAACCTGCCGCTCTACCGGAGCGAGAACCAGGTGTGACGACGGCGAGGGGCTCGGAACCGCTCCACGGTTCCGAGCCCCTCGCTGCGGTACTGCCGCCGCAGATTACTTCGGCTGCGGCTTGCGCACCGTCAGGTGCAGTTCGCGCAGCCGGGTCTCGTCCAGCTCGGTCGGCGCGCCCATCATCAGGTCCTGGGCGTTGCCGTTGAGCGGGAAGGCGATCGTCTCGCGGATGTTGGGCTCGTCGGCGAGCAGCATGACGATGCGGTCGACACCCGGGGCGATGCCACCGTGCGGCGGGGCGCCGAAGCGGAGCGCGCGCAGCATGCCGGCGAACTCGCGCTCGACGGTCTCCGCGTCGTAACCCGCGATCGCGAAGGCCTTGAGCATGATGTCCGGCTCGTGGTTCCGGATGGCGCCGGAGGACAGCTCGACACCGTTGCAGACGATGTCGTACTGCCAGGCGAGGATGTCCAGCGGGTCCTGGTTCTCCAGGGCGTCCATGCCGCCCTGCGGCATCGAGAAGGGGTTGTGGGAGAAGTCGATCTTCCCCGTCTCCTCGTCCTTCTCGTACATCGGGAAGTCGACGATCCAGCAGAACCGGAAGACGTTCTCCTCGAAGTGCCCGGCGCGCTTGGCGGCCTCGACCCGCACCGCGCCCATGATCTTCGAGACTTCGTCGAACTCGCCCGCGCCGAAGAACACCGCGTGGCCGGGGGCCAGCGACAGCCGCTTGGTCAGCTCCGCGACGTTCTCCTCGGTGAGGAACTTCGCGATCGGGCCGGTCAGCGCGCCGTCCTCGCCGACGCGGACCCAGGCCAGGCCCTTGGCGCCCTGCGTGACGGCGTAGTCGCCGAGCTGGTCGAAGAACTTGCGGGACTGGCCCGCCACGTCCGGCACCGGCAGGGCGCGGACGTGCTTGCCGGCGAAGGCCTTGAACTCCGAGCCCGCGAAGACGTCGGTGATGTCGACGAGCTCCAGCTTGGCGCGCAGGTCCGGCTTGTCGGAGCCGTACTTCAGCATCGCCTCGCGGAACGGGATCCGCGGGAAGGGCGAGGTGACCTCGCGGCCGCCGCCGAACTCGGTGAACAGCTCCGTCATCAGCCGCTCGACCGGCTGGAAGACGTCCTCCTGCTCGACGAAGCTCATCTCGACGTCGAGCTGGTAGAACTCGCCCGGCGAGCGGTCGGCGCGGGCGTCCTCGTCACGGAAGCAGGGCGCGATCTGGAAGTACCGGTCGAAGCCGGAGATCATCAGCAGCTGCTTGAACTGCTGCGGCGCCTGCGGCAGCGCGTAGAAGCGGCCGGCGTGCAGCCGAGAGGGGACCACGAAGTCGCGGGCGCCCTCGGGGGAGGTGGCGGTGAGGATGGGCGTCGCCATCTCGTTGAAGCCGAGGGCCACCATCTTGCTGCGGATGGAGGAGATGACCGACGTGCGCAGCATGATGTTGCGGTGCATGCGCTCGCGGCGCAGGTCCAGGAAGCGGTACTCCAGACGCCGCTCCTCGTTGACCCCGTCCTCGGCGTTGATGGTGAAGGGCAGCGGCTGGGCGGCGCCGAGCAGCTCGACCTCGCCGACCTCGACCTCGACCTCGCCGGTGGGCAGGTCGGGGTTGACGTTGTCGGCGCCCCGGGAGACGACCTTGCCGTCGACACGGACGGTCGACTCCTTGGTCAGCTTGTCCAGCGCCTCGTACGCCTCGGTACCCGGACGGGCGACGAGCTGCGTGATGCCGTAGTGATCGCGCAGATCGATGAAGAGGATGCCGCCCAGGTCGCGCCGATTGTGCAGCCAGCCACTCAGCCGGACGTCGGTGCCGACGTCAGAGGAGCGGAGCTCGCCGCAGGTGTGGGACCTGTACCGATGCATCGTCGTTCATCCAGCCTTCGTGGATCGGGGATGGTGTTCCGCGTTTCACGTGAAACAACCCCAGCGTGAAACAACCCCCAGCGTACCGGCCGGGCACGGCTGTCCTCTTCCCCCTTGACACGGCGCGGGCCCGGGAGCGAGCGGGCGCGGGCCTGGGAGCGAGCGGTGGCAGTCTCCGATCCCCTCTTCCTACAGTGGATGAATGCGCACTGGTGAGCCCCTGCCCGAGGTGGGGGACGTCCTCGCCGCTCTCGCGACCGGTCTGTGGCACTGGGACACCGCCGCGGGGGCGGTCACGGTCGACTCGGAGGCGGCCCGCCTGCTCGGGCTGCCCGCGGAACGGGCGACCCTCACCGAGGCCCAGGTACGGGCCCGGCTGCATCCGGTGGACTGGAACGAGATCACCGGGGTGGTCCAGCTCGCCGTCGCCGAGCGCACCCTCGCCGAGGTCCGGATCCGCATCATGGACGAACGGGGTCACATCGTCCGCGTCGTGCGCAGCCGCTCCAAGCCCTCGTTCGACCCCGTGCGCAAGGCGTACGAGCTGATCGGCACCCTCCAGGAGGTCGCCGAGCCGACACCCGGCACGCCCGCCGGGCGCAGCGCGGTCACCGGCGACTGGCGCCGCTCGCGGGAGGCGTTCCTCCTGGACGCGGGCCGGGCACTGGCCGAGGCGCGGTCCACCGAGGAGGTGCTGCGGGTCGCGGCGGGCCTGTCGATGCCCGGGTTCTCCCCGGACGGGCTCGCGGTGTTCGGGGTCTCGGGTGACCACCTGACGGTCATCGGCCACCACGGACAGCCGCAGAACGACATGAACCCGTTCCTGAACATGACGCTGGACACGGACTACCCGGCCGCCGAAGTGGTCCGCACCGGCCGCGCCGTCTACATCTCCTCCCCCGAGCAGTACCGGTCCCGCTACCCCCTCACCTGGCCCCTCGCCGAGCGCTTCGGCCGCCGTTCCTGGGCCTTCCTGCCGCTGACCGTGGCAGGCCGCACGATGGGCGCCTGGCTGGCGGCCTTCGCCTATCCGGTCGCGTTCACGCCGGACGAACGGTCGGTGCTGACCACCGTGGCGCGGATGCTGGCGCAGGCCCTGTCCCGGGCGGGCGCCGCCGAGACCCAGCGGGAGCTGACCGACGGACTGCAGCGCACCATGCTGCCCGTGCTCGGCCCGGAGATCCCGGGCATGGGCGTCGCCGCCCGCTACGTCCCCACCGGCGGCGGCCTCCAGGTCGGTGGTGACTGGTACGACATGATCCAGTTGCCCGGGGGGCGCTTCGCCCTGGTGATCGGCGACGTCCAGGGACACGACGTACGCGCGGCCGGACTGATGGGCCAGCTGCGCATCGCGCTGCGCGCCTACGCCGCCGAGGGGCACCGTCCCGACGCGGTGCTCTCCCGCGCCTCCCACTTCTTCCACGGCCTCGCCCAGTCCGACGACGACCCCGGGGACATGCGCTTCGCGACCTGCTACTACGCCGAGGTCGACCCCGCGACCGGCACCGTGGAGAGCGCCCGCGCCGGGCACCTGGACCCGGTCGTACGCATGGCGGACGGAACGGCGCTGATCCTCGCCACGGCGGGCGGACTGCCCCTCGGCATCGACCCGGACTCCGACTACCCGACCACGCGGCTCGCCCTGGAACCCGGGGACACCCTGATGCTGTGCACGGACGGTCTGGTGGAGACCGGCGGCCACGACCTGCAGACCGGCTGGCACCGCCTCCGCGTCATCCTGGAGGAGCACGACGGCGGCCTGGAGGAACTGGCCGACGCGCTGGTCCAGGGCGTCCACGGACCCTCCTCGCACCACACGACCGGCCCGCTGGCCGACCGGCGGGAGGACGACATCGCCCTGTTGCTGCTGTGCCGGCAGGGCGAGGGCTGCGGCTGCGGCGACAGCACCGTGCCCCGGGCCCCGGTGCGGCGCACGATGCTGACCGTCGCGCAGGCGGAGCCCGCGCGGGTCGCCACCGCTCGGCAGCATCTGCGCGACCTGCTGCACGACTGGCCCAGCGAGGAGCAGCGGGACGCCGCGGTGCTCCTGCTCTCCGAGATGCTGACCAACGTCCTGGTGCACACCGACGCCGACGCCCTCCTGGTCGCGGAGGTCGCCGGCGAGCCGGGCGAGCGGCGGATCCGGGTGGAGGTCACCGACAGCGGCGCCGACCTGCCGCACAAGCGCCGGCCGGGGGAGATGGCCTCCTCCGGCCGCGGCCTGATCCTGATCGAACTGCTGGCGGACGCGTGGGGCGTCGCCCCGCGCGGCGATGGCAAGAGCATCTGGTACGAGGTCTACGAGTCCGTGGAGCCGGACGGCGGCCCCGGAGACGGCCGCGGCCCGGCCGGCGACCCGGAGACCGCGTAACGCGCCTGGAGCTCGTGCACGATCCCGAACGCCGCGGCCGTGAGGGGAACGGCGAGCAGCATCCCGAGGATGCCCGCCACCGACGCTCCCGCGGTGAGGGCCAGCAGCACGACGGCCGGGTGCATCTGCACGGTCCGGCTCTGGATCACCGGCTGGAGCACGTGCCCTTCCAGCACCTGTACGGCCAGGACCACCCCGAGGGCCCACAGGGCGATGGCGAATCCCCGGTCGGCCAGCGCGACGAGCACGGCGACGGCTCCGGAGATGAAGGCGCCGAGGTAGGGGATGTAGGCGCCGACGAAGACCAGCGCGCCGAGCCCGATCGCGCCGGGGACGCGCAGGACCAGCAGCCCGACGGTGATGCAGGCCGCGTCGATGAGGGCGATGAGGGTGGTGCCCCGCATGAACCCCTCGACGGCCCCGAAGGCCCGCCGGGACATCGCCTCGACCATGTCGGCGCCGCCGGGCGGGGCGATGGCGCGCACCGTGCCGACGGCCCGGTCCGAGTCGCGCAGGAAGAAGAAGACGAGCAGCAGGGCGAGCACGGCCATGGCGATCATCTCGCCGACGACGCTGATGCCGGTGACCACGCCCGAGGCGGCCGTACCGCCGAACTTGCCCAGCAGTTCGCGCGCGTTGGACGCGATGTCGTCCAGCGAGGTCCCGGCCGCCCCGAAGTGGTCGGCGATGTCCTTCGCGGCGTCCCGGAGCGAGGTGATGATCTGGTCGCCGGTCTCGACGAGCGCGGACACCACGATGTACACGGCCCCGCCGACCACGGCCACGACGGCGACGCAGGTGAGCCCGGCGGCCAGCGAGCGCTGCACGTGCGCCCTCACCAGCCACCGGTGCAGCGGCCGGAGCAGGGCGGTGCCGAGCAGCGCGAGCAGCGCGGGCGTCACCGCGGTGCGGAACTCGGCGCAGAGCCGGATCGCGACGTAGACGACACCGCTGGCGAGCAGGATGACGGCGCACCAGGCGGCGAACCGACGGACCGGACCGGGAAGCAGCTGCACGTCCCCAGCCGACCACGCACCGGGCGGGCTGTCCTGCGCGGACGGCCCGCCCGGGTGACACGGCGTCAGCGTGACGCGCGGTCAGCGCGGGGGCGCGTCAGGCGTCCGGGCCCGCCGCCGACATGCCGTGCACCGCCGGGACGGTGCCCAGCCGGCCCTTCTGGAAGTCCTCGAAGGCCTGCTGGAGCTCTTCCCGGGTGTTCATGACGAACGGCCCGTAGTGCGCCATCGGCTCCCGGATCGGCTGCCCGCCGAGCAGCACGACCTCCAGGTCCGGCGTGTGGGAGTCCTGCTTCTCGTCCGCACGGACGGTCAGCGAGCCTCCGGCGCCGAAGACCGCCGTCTGCCCCAGGTGGACCGGCCGCCGCTCGGCGCCCACCGACCCGCGCCCGGCCATCACGTACGCCAGTCCGTTGAAGTCCTCCCGCCAGGGCAGGGTGATCTCCGCACCGGGCGCCGGCGTCGCGTGGACCATCGTGATCGGCGTGTGCGTGATCCCGGGGCCCTCGTGACCGTCGTGGAGGCGGGGTCGCTGCAGGGTTTGCTGCGCGATGTGGCGGGTTACGCGATCGGTGCACGGCGCTTCGGGCGTCGGCGCCGACTTCTGCTTCAACGGCCAGGTCGACGCGCGCACCCCCGCGACGCATACGGCGTCGAAGGGAACGCCGACGTGACGAAGGCCGCGGCCGGCGGCTGAATCCCTGCCCAGGAAGCCCCTCCGATTGCTGTTGACAACCACTCGCGCACCCCTCCATCATCATTCCACTAATCGAGTAGTGAAATGGTGGTGGTAATCGTGGAGTTCCGCATCAACAGGCGGAACGGAGTCCCCGCCTTCCAGCAGATCGTGCAGCAGACCAAGCAGGCCCTGCGGCTGGGCGTACTGGTGCCGGGCGATCGGCTGCCGACCGCCAAGGAGGTCGCCGAGGTCAGCGCGGTCAACCCGAACACCACCCTCAAGGCGTACCGCGAGCTGGAGCGCGAGGGCCTGGTCGAACCGCGACCCGGCCAGGGCACGTTCGTACGCCGCACCCTGGCCCGCCCCTCGGCAAGTACCGACTCACCGCTGTACGGGGAGCTGGTGGCGTGGGTGTCCCGGGCGGCCGAGGCGGGCCTGGAGCAGGAGGACGTGGCCGCGTTGGTCGCCTCGGCCATGGAGAAGCAGTACGCCGCCGGTAGTGAGACGGCGGCCACGGCAACTAGGAGCACTCGTGAGTGACGGTATGTACGCGGAGTCGGCACTTGAGGCGCACGGCCTGGGGATGCGCTACCGGCGGGGATGGGCACTGAAGGACTGTTCCTTCCGGCTCCCGGCGGGACGGATCTGCGGGCTGGTCGGCCCCAACGGGGCGGGCAAGACCACGCTGCTGAGCATCATGGCCCGCGTCCTGGAGCCGACGCAGGGCACGCTCAGCGTGTTCGGCGCGGCACCGGGCTCGGTGGGCTCGGGACGCACCTCGTTCCTCGCCCAGGAGAAGCCCCTGTTCCGCCGGTTCACCGTGGCCGAGACCCTGCGGCTGGGGCAGGAACTGAACCCCGGCTGGGACCAGCGCGCCGCCGAGGACATCGTCCGCGCGGGCAATGTGCCCTTCGACGCGAAGATCGGCACCCTGTCCGGCGGCCAGCACACCCGCGTCGCCCTGGCCGTCGCCCTCGGCAAGCGCCCCGACCTGCTGCTGCTCGACGAGCCGATGTCGGACCTCGACCCGGTCGCGCGCCAGGAACTGACGGGCACCCTCCTCGCCGAGGCCGCCGAGCACGGCACCACCGTCCTGATGTCCACCCACGTCCTGGCCGAACTGGAGAACATGTGCGACTACCTCGTCGTCCTCTCCGGCGGCGGAGTACGCCTCGCCGGAGACGTGGACGAGCTGCTGTCCGTACACACCATGGTCACCGGCACCAAGGACGGCGAGGGCCTGCCCGCCTCCCTCGCGCACCACCCCCTCGTCGAGTCCCGGATCAGCGGACGGCAGTTCACCGCCCTGATCCGCCCCGATGGCCCGGCCACCGGCCCCTGGGAGACGGACAGCCCGAGCACGGAGGAACTCCTGCTCGCCTATCTCCGCTCACCAGACGCACCACCTCTGATCACCCCCACCGCCCAGGTCCAGGAGCAGGCGTACAACACCCGGACGGTGGCAGCATGAGCTCTCTCACCAGCACCTCGACGACGACCAGATCCACGGCCCCGGGCACCACTGGCACCGGCCGACTCCCCCAACTCCCCCAGCCCCTCAAGGGCATGACCTGGCTGGTCTGGCGCCAGCACCGGGTCGCGTTCTGGACCATTCTCGGTGCCTCCGCGCTCGCCGTGGCCTGCATCGCCTTCCAGCGCTCCCAGCTGCAGATCGACGGGTACATCCACATATCCACGGGACTCCGGCTGATACCGATCCTGCTCGGTGTCTTCCTCGGTGCCCCGCTGTTCGCCGGCGACCTGGAGAACGGCACCGCCAAGCTGGTTGTCACCCAGTCCGTGAGCCGGACCCGCTGGCTGACCACGAAACTGGCCCTGACCGCGCTGGTGGTCGTGGTGAGCACGGTCGCGCTGTCGGTCGCGTTCGGCTGGTGGTGGAGCCTCTACAAGTCCGAGGTCACGGCCACGGAGTGGATCTCCGAATCCACCTTCAACACCACGGGACCCGTGCCCGTCGCCCTCGCCCTCCTCTCCGTCTTCGGCGGGGTGGCGATTGGTGTGGTGCTGCGCCGCACGCTGATGGCCATGGTGGTCACCCTCGGTTTCACCGTCGTCGTCCAGCTCGTCTGGTCCCACTTCCTGCTGTCGCTCGGCAACGTCGTCACGCGCACGACGAGCAGGGCCTCGGCCGAAACCGCGGTCGAGACGTTGCCCACAGGCGCGCACCGGATGGACGGGTCGACCCCGTACCTCACCGGCGACGGGAAACTCCTCGGCTGGGGCATCTGTGCGGACGCGCAGACGGAACAGGCACATGAGCTGTGCCTGCAGAAGGCCGATGTCGTGGGCTGGTCGGTCGACTACCTGCCGATCTCCCAGATGAACGGCATGCAGTGGTTCGGCGCGTCGATCCTGCTGGCCCTGACGGCCGCCGTCACGGTGTTCCTCTTCTTCTGGGGCCGTAAGCGCCTCGCCTGAGACCCGTCCCCGGCCTATGCGGGAGCCCACCGTCCGCACCACGGCGCGGCTCGCACTGCGTACGGTCGGCCGCCTGGCGGTTCACTTCCTGCCAGGCCCAGTACTCGGACCGGACGTACGCCCGGGTGCCCCCGGTGATGTCCCACTCCGGGGGCCCGGGCCCGACCGGCCCTTCGACGTGCACCTGGCCGTGACCGAGGCCTCCAGCAACTCGAAGCCCGCCCGCGCCGCCTTGGTGCTCGCGTCGTCGACGACGTTGTCGAGACGCGTCACCGTCACTGAGGCGAGGCCGGCGACCTGTCCCACGGAGTAGCTCACTTCCTCACTTCCGCTCCCTTTTCTGACGCCCTTCACGGTGCACGGTGCCTCCTCACGTGACGTGAGGTGCAAGCCCGGTGCGGTCCCGGGTGTCACACCGTGAACGCCCCGCCTTCCCCGGCATCCGGCGCCCCGTGTCCCCCGTGAGAGGTACCCGGAGCTGTCCACTCGGGGGTGATTCGGAAACGTCGCCGCTCTCATAGCGTTCTCGGCAGGTCGCGGAAGGCACGCGGTTGCGTTCTACGGAGGTCACCATGAGCACCACGCACACCCCGTCCCCCCAGCCCACCCGTCAAAAGGCCGGCCGCTTCTTCCGGTCTCCCCTCGGTTGGATGCTGACCGGGATAGTGGGTGTGGGCCTGGCGTCCAGCCTGGTCGCGGTGGGTGGAGTGGTCGCCGTCGTGGGCGCGGCCCTGGCGGTTGTCATCTACTGGGCGGTCATGCGCCACCTCGCCCGGCGAGAGGTACCCGAGATCGCGAAGTCGGGGGCCGTGACACAGACGGTGTTCGGTGTCGCGATCGGCTTCGTTCTCATCACCGTGTCGATGCTCACGCTCCTCACCGAGTTCTCGTTCGACGAACGGCCCGGTAACGGCCTGTCGATCGTGGCGAGCATGGCCGCGATACAGGTCGGCGCCGCCGTGACCGAGGAACTGCTCTTCCGCGGCCTCGCCCTCCAGGCACTGGAGAAGCTGTGCGGCAG